>NZ_VPCT01000005.1:0-204844 GCF_013418055.1 Acinetobacter sp. YH12208 | reverse complement strand
CTACGTGAGCGTAGTGACGAGTTGGAGAATCGTATTCTACGTGTGAAGTATTAATTGTAATACCACGTGCTTTTTCTTCTGGTGCAGAGTCGATTGCAGCGTAATCACGCGCTTCGCCACCGAATTTCTTCGCACATACAGTTGCAATCGCAGCTGTTAAAGTTGTTTTACCATGGTCGACGTGACCAATTGTGCCCACGTTAACGTGTGGCTTATTACGTTCAAACTTAGCCTTAGCCATGTTAATACTCCTCGTTTACGTCGAACACAATTCTGAGTAAAACCCAGTTCCGACATGTCGTTTTAAAAAACCAAATACCAAATACTTGAAAAGCAGACTAAATAGCCTGCTTCTGGAATATTGTGCAATAAAAATTGCTAAACTGTAATCTGGAGCTCTTATCGAGATTTGAACTCGAGACCTCTCCCTTACCAAGGGAGTGCTCTACCACTGAGCTATAAGAGCAAATATTAGCACTTCAATGGAGCGGGAGACGAGGGTCGAACTCGCGACATGCAGCTTGGAAGGCTACCGCTCTACCAACTGAGCTACTCCCGCACGATGTTGGTACAAACCACTTATTGAAGTATTAAAATTGGTGGTGAGGGAAGGATTCGAACCTTCGAAACTTTCGTAGCGGAGTTACAGTCCGCCCCCTTTGACCGCTCGGGAACCTCACCATTTTACACTTACATCAGTGCTGTTCTTTACTCAACCTTTGAAACTCTCTAAGATGGTGCCGGCACACGGATTCGAACTGTGGACCTACTGATTACAAGTCAGTTGCTCTACCAACTGAGCTATGCCGGCGTTTCTTAGTGTTTCGTACGTTTCGTATCGGAACGGTGTGCAGTTTAGCAAAACTCACAAACCATGCAAGTGTTTTTTTCAAAAAAAACCTCAAAAACTCATAAAATCAAACCATTTGATGATAATTCAACCGCTTTGATCACTGCGCGAGCTTTTATTTGGGTTTCATTCCATTCAGATTCGGGATTTGAGTCGGCAACCAGTCCTGCTCCGGCCTGAACATAGACTTTATTTTCACGGATCACACAGGTACGAATCGCAATCGACATGTCCATTTCGCCGTGCCAGCCTAAATAACCGACAGCGCCTCCAAAAATTCCGCGTTTTACCGGCTCAACTTCGTCAATAATTTCCATGGCACGAATTTTTGGTGCACCTGAAAGCGTACCGGCAGGGAAAGTTGCCTTAAAAACATCCAAGGCATCGACATCATCACGCACTTCACCCTGTACATTCGAGACAATATGCATGACATGCGAATAACGTTCGATCACCATTTGATCAGTCACTTGAACTTTACCAATTTTTGCAATGCGTCCGACGTCATTGCGACCCAAGTCAATCAGCATGACATGTTCGGCAATTTCTTTTTCATCAGAGAGCAAGTCTTGCTCAAGGGCCAGATCTTCTTCCTTGGTTTTGCCACGTGGTCGTGTGCCTGCTAAAGGACGCACTGTGGCAATGCCATTTTCCAAACGCGATAAAATTTCTGGTGAAGAACCGACAATATGGAACGGTGTATTGTTTTCCAAGGTTTGCCCTTGTACCAGAAACAGATACGGCGAAGGATTCAGATGACGTAGCGCACGATAGACCTGCAAAGGATCACCATCGAAATCTGACACCATGCGATGCCCTGGCACCACCTGCATCACATCGCCGGCACGAATATATTCTTTGACCTTTTCAACCGAGGCAATAAAGTTGTCATGTCCGGTTAGAGATTCAAAATGTGGTGGACTATGTTTTTCAGCTTTCAGGCTAATCGGTGTTGCCAGAATATTTTCTAATTCATTTAATTGTTCATGTGCTTTTTCATAAGCAATCGGGTCAGCTGCATCGACATGCACAATCAGAAATAAGGTATCTTTTAAATTGTCAAAGACAATGACAGTTTTAGACAACATCATCCAGATATCAGGCAAGCCAACCGGATCTGCTTCAGGCACATTTTTGAGTTTGGGTTCAATATAACGCACGGCATCATAACCAAAGTAGCCCACCAGACCGCCAGTGAAGCTTGGCAATGCAGGTAAGTCCTGTTGGGTCGGCACTTTAAACTGAGCCTGAAAGTCACGAATATAGTGAAAAGGATCTGCACAGTGCTGCTTTTCAATCGAGCCGTCCGCATGCTGTACCGTCAGTTCACCGGCATTACAGGAAAATACCGTAGATTCGCCCAGCCCAATAATCGAATAGCGTGCCCAGTTTTCTCCACCTTCGACAGATTCAAACAGATAAGCCTGCTGATACTGCTTAAGACGCGCGAAAATAGAAAGTGGGGTATCCGTATCGGCCAGACGCTGACGGTACACTGGAATCAGGTTATAGCCTTGTGCAGCAAGTTGCTGGAATTGTGCTTGTGTGGTCATGCGGTTTTTCTCTTTAAATTGGGTTTACTCAGTGTATAAATAGACTTGAACTGAGCGACGCCATCGAAAAACCTGATCACTATTCATTTTATTTTCCTAACACCCTAATTAAGCAAGCAATTCACGTAGATCATCTACAATTTCTTGAGGATGACAGTCTGCTATATTTTCACCATGATTATAGCCGTAGCTCACCACAATACAATCAATCCCGGCGCGACGCGCAGCCTCCACATCATTGGAAGAATCCCCGATCAATAATACCTGTTCTTTACTTACACCATACTGTTCGACACAGTGCAATAATTGACGCGGATGCGGTTTACGCTCGCTAAAACGGTCGCCACCAATGGTCTCGGCAAAATAATGTGCCATATCCAATGTCTCTAAAATAGCACAAGCAGGAAGCTCCGGCTTATTGGTGACGCAGATCAGGGTTTTGCCCTGCGCTTTGGCCCAGTCGAGAAACTTCAGAATCCCGGGAAATGGAACGGTGTCGACACAAGGATCGACATTATAAATATCCAGAAAAGTATTCAGCAGCTCCTGATGCTGTGCGGGTGTGACTTCACCAACCAGATGTAGCAATACACTTTCACAAAATATCGAGGTGCCCTTGCCCACCCAGGTACGAACCTGCTCTTCCGTGACCAAAGGCAATTGCAACACATTCAGGCTCATATTCATGGCACGATACAGGTCATGCGCCGAATCAACCAAAGTACCATCCAGATCAAACAAGATCAGTTCACGTTGTTCTAATTGTGCAATAGACATCCCGACCCTCTTTTATATTATTCGCAGCCACAAAAAAGGCATGCGCTGTGCATGCCTTGATTGTAACCAATCATCGGCTTATTTGAACATTACCCAAGCCATAATTGCCAAAATAATCAATACAATCACTGAAATCAAACCAACAGACACATTTTTCTGGGTTTCTTTTTCCTGCTCTACCCGTGACACAGGCTGCTCAACCGGCATTGGTGTAGGTTCTGGTTTCACTGCAGCAAGATCGACACCTTCAGGAATCGGCGCTGGTTTTGGAATCCCGACATGGGTTGGCATGCCATCTCGGGTCAGCTGGACTGAGGCATCTCGCTGTTTCAGTTCCGGTATACCCTGATCATTCATTTGCTGTGCCGGCGTTGGTTCAGTCACTTCAACCTGTGCCACGACTTTTTCTGCTGTGACTTCTATTTCTGCTGGAACCTCTACCGCAGCCACAGGCGCCAGCACGGAAAATTTCAGACTGGCAAACTGAACGATATCATCCTGTTTTAATAACGTTTCCTGTGCAATCTGCACATCATTGACGAAAGTGCCATTCGATGATCCTAAGTCCTGTACCCAGAGCGCATCATCTTTGAGCAAGAAAGCAGCATGTTTGCGCGAGATCTCTGCGGCCTGCAACACAATGTCTGCGGCCTGATGACGTCCCACCAGCATATCACGGTCAATGCTAATCTCTTGCCCTGTCAAGTCACCTGTAATCGCGTGTATTTTCCAAGTCATGAATTTACTTCTCTTTTCTCTTTGACATTATCATAACATGCTGTTTGTTCATGCTACATCACTTAGCTTTTCGGTCTAAGTGTTGTGGTGGTCACGGTATTTTTACGCTTTTCGACGTGTTGTCCGGGTTGTGACTGCAACACAGGCTCAATCGCGACAGGCGTGACTACCACAGCAGCTGACTGAGTCGGCACTGGAGCCGTCGGCACAGTTTGATAAGACGAATTTTGTAAAGGTGTTTTCGAAACCGGAATACGCTGTTGATAGACATCACCGACCTGTTCCGGCAGCTTGGCAAAATTACCATCAGCATCCAGGGCCAGTTGCAGACTATACAGTTGGCTATAACGTTGCTGGGTCAGTTTACTGACCTCATTTTTATCACCCACAATCGTTGGATGGATGAAGATCAGCAGATTACGTTTCTGATTAGATTTACCTTCAGAACGGAATAAACGCCCAAGACCAGGGATTGCGCCCAGACCCGGAACTGCCTGACGGCCATAACTGGTGTTATCCGAAATCAGACCACCCAGCACAATGGTTTGCCCATTTTCGGCCAGAATCGAAGTTTTAATCGCACGCTTGCTGGTTACCAGATCCTGCGCTTGTCCACGATCCCGATTAACAGCAGATACTTCCTGCTCCACTTCCAGACGCACCGTACCATCTTCACCAATATGCGGCACCACTTTTAAAGTGACCCCGACATCTTTACGTTCAATCGTGGTATAGGGATTGGCCACCCCAGCAGCGCCAGTTGAAACCGAACCTGTCACAAAGGGTACGTTTTCACCGACCACAATATAGGCTTCTTCGTTGTCCATAGTCACAATGGATGGCGTAGACAACAGATTGGACTTGGTGCTTTCTTTTAAGGCCTGAATCAGCGCACCATACAGACGGCGTGAACCATCACTGCCTTCACGATAATCGCCGAGCACCAACGAAGTCCCAGCTCCCACGGTACTTGCAGCACCTGCACCACCGCCGGTGAGATAGCCGGCTGCCACATTTTTTAGACTGGTACCAAAATTATCAAAGTTAATCAGCCCAATACCGCTACTGATATCTCCCAAGGCCCATTGCACCCCAAGCTGATCGGCATCTGTACCTTCTACTTCGATAATGGCAGCTTCAATCAGTACCTGTTGACGGCGAATATCCAGCTGATTAATTGCTGATTCGATTTCCCGCATCAATTGCGGATCGGCCTTAACCACCAAAGAGTTTTGCGTGGCATCGGCAATAATACTCACCCCGTTTGCGCTAAAGCTGCTAATTCCACCCTGCTCGGCGTTCATGCCGGTATTCAACTGAATAGCGGAGGAAGTATTATTTCCGCTGGTGTTGCTACTGTTGTTATTGTTTAAACTGTTATTCGAACTCAGGGAAGATGAACCCGAAGACGTGCCAGTGGAATTTGAACTACTGTTCACCGCCTGCCCTGTCACCAGTCCCTGCAAGATCTCTGCCAGATTCTTGGCACTGGCATATTTCAAACGAAAGACTTTCAAGCCGCCCAGACGGTCTGCCGCCGGCACATCCAGGGTTTCAATCATTTGACGCAGCCGCTTACGCGTCGTCGGATCACCTTTAATGATAATCCGATTGGTGCGGGTATCTGCGATGACACGTACCCGCGAACCACGCACATCTTTGGCTGCACCCGTGGCTGTCATGGACTCGATCAGCTCGATCATTTCCTCGGCCTGACTCGATTGCAGACTGACCGCTTCCATATCATTTTGACCGGTGCCATCCAGATTACGAATGATGGTTTCCAGCTGATAAATATTATTGGCCCGATCCGACACGATCAGTGCATTGGTGCCCGGCACTGCTGCCAGATGGGCAAATTGCGGCATCAAAGGGCGCAGTGCTGGAATCAGATCATTCGGATTGGTATTTTCCAGCCACAATACCCGAGTCACGATCTGGTCACCACTGGCACGGCTTCTGGCATCATAGGGAATGCCCGAGCTTTTGACATTGCTGTCCGGTATCAGCTTGATGGTATTGCCCGAAGGAATCGCCACCACACCATTGACATTGAGCACACCTAAAAACAGGTCATAGACTTCATTTTTATTCAGTGCTTTATTGGAAATAACGGTAACATTACCACGCACCCGCGGATCGACTGCGAAGTTCTTGCCGGTAATGTCAGCCACTTCATTAATGAATGCGGTGAGGTCAGCATCCCGCAGGTTGATTTTCCAGGTTTGCGCATAACCCGCCGTACTGATCATTGCTACGAGCGGGGCGGCCACACAGCATGCCCATGCTGATCGATTATTATTAAATAAAGCCATAAACTTTTGTGTTTCCTAACCCTATGCGTGATGACACATCACTTCAAATCTTGTTGTATGGTCATCGTCTGATCACCACGTTTTATTTCGAGTTTGACCTGACCTTCACGTCGAGCCTGTTCCAGTAATTGCGCCTCGGTTTGCCCCTGCGACAGCGTCTGACCGTTTAAAGATAAAATCCGGTCCCCCGGTCTTAAACCGAGTCGATTACGCAGTGCAGCCGGCGTCCGGGAAGTGATTTCAAAGCCCCCATCCGACGCGCTGACCCCCATATTATGTAAATACTGATCCTTGTTTTCCTGCATCTGCTGGATTGCCCGACCGATTTCATTTTGAGCTGAAGGCAGATTTTGTGCTTCAGCTGCGCTATTCATAGCCGAAGATGGAGCAGGCATCGTATTAGATGCTGGAGTTTCCGGCACGATCGGCTGATTCAAGCCATTTTCCAGACCCTTGAATAACACTTCCTGAGTGGCACCGGTTGCTCTGCGCAGAATGACCCGATCCCAATAGACCTCAGCCAGCTCAAAACCACTGTTGCCCAGCATTTCTCCAACGCGATAACGATCCACCTGATCATTGACTTTCAGCACCGCAGAAGAGTTATAGCTTGGACTGGCAACCACCACGCCTTGCAAAAGAATATTGGCAGCTTCTGCTCCTGCTGCTGTTTGTCCACTTTCCTGAAACAGCGAAAATGCACTGATATTGGGGATTTGCGCCTGTTGTGAACCCAGTTCTACCCGATCCAGCTGCATAGCTTGAGGTGGCGCAATCAGCAACCAGAACATGGCCGCCAGTTTCCAGCATAAATATAGAATCAACAACAGCAACACGACAGGCGCAACACGATTGGCCTGTTTAAGATCGATATTTTTTAGATCGCCAAGAGAAATGGCCATTAGTTCAAGCCTCCCATTAGGGGTTGGCGGGTACTAATCACATAAGTATCCAGGCCAGCTTTACCTTCATAGGAGGGTGCATTCATTAAAAAGCGCTGGGTAAGCTGGATATCGAGCATCAGACTGGGATCAAGCTTGATATTCAGCATACGTTGCTCTCGGTTATCCCGAACGTCGAGTAAGAGCTGTCCGCTCTCATCTGCCAGTTGTCCGGTCATGGCCGGTACATTCATACGTTCCTGACGCTGGGCAAAGCTATAAATCAGCTCACCACCCGCCCATTGCATTTGCCCGGTCACCTGACTGAAGCCTTGTTCCTGTTTATATTTAAAATCCACCTCTTTAAACTGAATAGCAGTCGCTGGCCATTGCCAGTCTGCCACTTTTTTTAAGGTTTCCGGCGCGAGCTGACCCTCAAGATTTTTGACGATCAAGGCTTTATTCAGCCCATAGCCCATGACCCCTGAAAGCTGAGTATTGCCGCTATGCAATTCAACATCTGCCCCAACTCGCAGCAACAGCAAGTCCAATGGCCGTACTTTCCAGTTCAGGCTGCCCCGCAAATTACCTTTTTTCCAGTCAGCACTGCCCTGCCAGATATTCCCGTTTACATTGTGCAAGGCCTGATTATTTTTATAAAATTTTGAAATCAACCAGGCAGCTGGCACTTGCAGGATCACAAAGACAAAAAACGCCACAAGAGCAAGGATGAACCATCTTAAAGTTTTAGGTTTATTGCTCATCCCACCACGACCAATATCTCAAGTCTAAATCCCCATTTATAATGTTTTCCTTATACAGACACATTATGCACACTTTTTTCCCAACGCCAATTCATAGATATAAAAAAACCAAGCAATCATGCTTGGTTCAGCAATCTTAGACTGTCTGTATGACAGCCTAATGACGAGATCAAATCGAGGCTTAGATCAAGAAATCTTCAAGCTTGGCACCTTTGTCCAGCTCTGCCACCAACCAGCGCGGCTGCTTGCCACGACCCGTCCAGGTATCATCTGGGTTGCTTTTGCTACGATAACGTGGCTCTACCGATTTACGTGATGATTTCTTGCGTTTAGACGCGCCAAATTCAAGTAACTGTTCAACCGTCATACCTACTTTGTCAGCAACGGCCAAGATTTGCTGATAAGCATCTTCGATCTCTTGGTCTTTTTTTGAAGCAATCAGTGATTCTGCTTCGGCTTGTAAACGCTTTAACTCTTCTACTGATAAATGAGTAATATCTGGCATAATGCTCTCCGATTAAATAATATTATTTGTTTTGTTAAATAATACCCCATCATATTTATATTAAATAAAACATTCAATATAAATATTTAAACCAATAACAATAAAGTTTAAAAATAATGACAAAATTAAATAATCAATTCATTTTTTAGATTTCATGTCCGGCTGTTAATTCAAGTGCTTCGATTTTCTTTCGGATATGTTCTGGAATTTGAGTTTTCTGCAGGGTTTTTTGATCAATACAAACAATAACCGCTTCCGAAGTTGCCACTATACTTTGCTGTTTTTCACTCCATAATAAATAATGCATGCGGAATGCACTATTTCGGATCTCTTCAATACGTGCTGCAATTTTTAAATGATCTGGAAAAACCACCGGTTTTAAATAACGGCACTGATTTGAAGAGACCACCGTAGAGACCGATTCATTCAGTAAATCCAATGCATCCAGATAAGCCAGACGTGCATTTTCTATATAACGATAATACATGGCATTATTCACATGGCCCAATGCATCCATATCTCCCCATGCCACGCTCTGTACATAAACCACTGGATATTGTTGTAATTCTGACATGATGATTCTCAAATCTTAATTTCGATAAAGTTTACATTGGACTCAAATACTGCATTTAACTGCTGGAGCAAGTCTTCACGGTCTTGTAAGGCCGCTTTAATTCTCAAATAACTCATACGAATATCATCAGGATATAAGTCAAGCAAATGCTGGGCTTCCTCTGTATAACCAGTGGCCTGTAACACATGCCATTTTGCAAAACTCAAAATCGGTAATGCCGGATACTTGGTTTCCCAATGCGAAATCTGCTGTGCAATATGATCATAATCCGGGTTCTGCCGTAACAATTGCTGTTGAAACCACAAATAAAATACGTCCTGATTAAATTGTTGCTCTAATAAATGAATTGCCATTGTTTCATGTTCGGCACTCATTTCAGGTATTCTGAATAATAATTTCAACCATAATAACTTGACTGTATAGTCACGATCAAATACTTGCTTTTTTAAATCTAAATAACGCTGTTGTAAATAAATTAAATCATCTTGTGTGGCTTGATCATAGGCCAATAATAATTGTTCAAGCCATATTTTTTTTACTTCTTGTTCTAAATGTCCATATTTAGTCGAGCGTAAATATAACCAGGGAAACTGTAGGGCAAATACACCCCATAATGTGGTGAGTCGCTGTTCATAGGCTGGTTTCACCTGTATTAACCATGGTGATAATTCATGCTGATTTAAAAATTCTAAATGAGTCAGTGCTTGCTCACCGTGCTGTTGCGATAAATAAATTTCAATTCGCTGCAATTCTGCCAACTCAAATGCCATCGGGTTAGACTGATTTAAAGCAGTCAAGGCATCTGTATATTGCTGTTGCCCCCAAGATAATCGTGCATCAATAATATGTTTGAGTAAGCCCGACTTGCTAAAAGACTGCTGAATAAAATCCCGTTGATCCTGAGCTGCATTTAATAACCAGATTACAGCCAGTTGTTCATAAGGATGTAAATGGGCAAAACTAAATACGGTTTCATTTTTACGCTGTTCACGGCTGCGATACTGTTTGATCGCGTACCAGAGGCAATGGATCAAAAAACTGAACGTGACCAGTGAGGCCGCCAAAAACCACAATGTGGTTTGTAACTGCCACTCACGCCAATATAAATAGACATAGCCGGCCCCATGCCCATAACTCAGGATGCTCAGCCCCGCTATACCCAGTAGGCAGATAAATAAATAGGCCAGCAAAATCTGTTTCATAAGCAATTAGCCAACTAAGGTGCGTGTATTTAATAAAGGCGTTGGAGTGACCGGTGTGGCCTTGATTTGATGCAACTGCTGAATCCAGTACTGACTACGTGCATCCGGTAATTGCTCCAAGACATCAATCACCGCATTCAACGCTTGCTGAAAGGCGACAGATTGATCTTGCTGCAACGTATTTTGTGCAATGAGCAAGCGCAACTGAGCTTCTTTCAATACCAGATGCCGTTGCATTAATACGGTACTCGGCTGCTCTGCAGCTTCGATCTGAATCCAGCGCTGCCAGAAAGAGCGTTGAGTTTCCAAACTTTGAAGATGCGGAGCCTGAATTTCTTTTTCAATTTCAGCATCCATCTGCATCAATACTTCTTTTAATTTATTTTGCTGCACCAAGCGACTATTGACGAATTTTTTCAGCATGTCCTGATCTTTCGCAATTACTTGCTGCAGACTACTGACCAAGGCAGGCGCCAAAACATACTCATCCAACTCATTCTGCAGGTGGTTTAGTTTTTCAATGGCGGTGGCATATTGTTGCTGTTGCAGTGCAAATTCAATCAGATCCAGCTGCTGTTGTACGAGAGCAATATCATTCTGCATGTCAGCAGTTAGCACTGCAGCTGCTGCCTGAGCTGAGGGAGTGCCTGCATTTTGCTGCTGGGCGGTAAACTGGCGTTTTAATGCCACAAACTGATCATTGAGATTGGCATTTTGCTGCTGCAACTGTTTAACACCTTGATGAAGTCCAGTCTGCGCTGCATTGAGAACATAAAGGTCATAGCTGAGTTTGATGAGCCACACCACACTCAAAATGAAAAATACAATAAATAGTTTCTTCATGCGTTCCCTAGTATCAGTCTCATTTTTTGCAAGATCGTATTCGCCTCTAAATCATCAATTTGCACAAATTCAAACCCTGCCTGATGCTGTTGTTGATATTCCCCAAGAAGAGTGGCCAAACGCGGCCCCAAAACCAAATAACGGGCCTGATGCATTAAATCCGAATTATCCTGCATTAATGTCAGCCAGTTTAACCAGCTTGCTTCACTGCTGATTAGCACGGCAAAGCGCTGCTGCGTCTCAAGCAATGCCAGGTTTTCTGCCAAAATCATTGCTGTGCTTGCGGGGCATTGCCGCCGATATAAAATAAAATTCAAAATTTTGATATTATTTGCGCGCAGATGATCCATCATAAATTGACGGCCGCCTTCTCCGCGCCAGAAGGCCACAGCTGAGCCAGCAGGCAGTTGCCTTAACACGGGTAATTGCAACATGCCTTCCGAAGTTTCAAGTTCAGGCACATGACTTTGAATACCATAACCAGCCAGCGCCTGCTCAGTGGCTTTACCCACCGCCACCCATTGCACATCTGCCAAGCGCGATAAGATAATTTCCGCTTGCTGTAAATATTGCATGCCAATCTGGGCGGCAGTCGGACTGACCACCACAATGATTTTGGCCTGATCCAGCTGGCGATACAAGCGTAACAGCTCGTCGGAATAAGGCTGTGCATGCAATTCCAGCAAAGGCAATTCTAGTACAGAAATCTGCGCTGCCTGTAACTGCTGAGTCAAACCCGCAGCACGCTCACTCGGACGGGTATTAATCAGTAACATCAGTTTGAATAAAGTGCTTTCAGCAACTCGCCTGCACCTTGATCGAGTAAATTTTTGGCCAATTCCACCCCTAACTGTTCAGCTTCTGCAATTTTTCCAGTGTGCTGTGCACGCAGCAAAACCGTTCCATCAACACTGCCAACGCGACCTTCGATTGAAATCACATCATTCTGGAGCGTGGCATAGCCGGCAATCGGCACCTGACATCCGCCTTCCAGATAGGCATTAAAGGCACGCTCAGCACGCACGCAGGCATCCGTTTCTGCATGTAATAATGGCTGAATCAAGTCCAGTACCGCCTGATCATGGGTACGGCATTCCAGCCCCAGTGCACCTTGACCTACGGCCGGTAGACTGATTTCAGGAGTCAGAGTATGACGAATTCGTTCTGCCAGTCCCAAACGTTTCAAACCGGCACTGGCCAGAATAATCGCATCATACTGACCGGCATCCAGCTTGGACAAACGTGTACCGACATTACCGCGCAAATCAATGATTTCGAGATCAGGACGCTGTTTTAAAATCTGGGTTTTACGGCGCAAACTGGAAGTGCCCACTTTGGCGCCCTGTGGCAATTCATCAAAGCTGGCATAGGTATTCGAGACAAAGGCATCCAGTGGATCTTCACGCTCACAGATCACCGCAAGGCTCAGCCCTTCCGGCAATGCCATCGGTACATCCTTCATGGAATGTACGGCCAGATCGGCACGGCCATCGAGTAAAGCAGCTTCTAATTCTTTTACAAATAGACCTTTACCACCAATTTTGGCCAGCGGCGTATCTAGGATTTTATCGCCCTGTGTAACAAAAGTGACTAACTCGACCTGCAAACCAGCGTGCAAATCTTGTAGGCGCGCACGGATATGTTCCGCTTGCCAAAGCGCAAGTGGACTTTGTCGAGTTGCAATTTTTAGGGTCTTCATAAATTTCAATAACAGTAAATGAGAACAATAGTCTAAACTTAACCTGCTCACTTTAAAATGCAAGTGAATTTATACAAGTTTCAACTGAATGCTCTCATTGATTCCTGCTATAGCTTTTGAATCCGATCCCTTAAAAATGGCAAATGTCGCCGACTGACCGCTAAACGGTCGTCCAGCTCACGACAACGCACCTGATACTGACCTGAACTGACCACTTCCAGACCATCCAGATAATTCACCGAGATCAAGGCATTACGATGAATACGGATAAACTGGTTCCCAAACTCCTGCTCTAGCTCCTTTAAGGTTTCATCAATCAGTACACTGCCGTTTTTATGACGTACAGTGACATATTTCTGATCCGCCAGAAAATAATAGATATTTTCAACTGGCACCAATTCGACACCACGATAGGTCTTTGCCGCAATCTGCTGGCGGCTGATATTGATTTCGTCCATATTTTCTTTTTGTTTTAGTTGGCTCATCTGAGCTTGGGTAAGTTTAGTTAAGTGCTCCAAAACCTGTGCCAATTCCTGTTGCATCACGGGTTTAAGCAAGTAGCCTTCGGCATTTGATTTAAATGCATCCAGCGCATGTTGGTCATAGGCCGTACAAAAGATAATTGCCGGCATCGGGTCCAGCTGACGCAAATACTGCGCACAAGCAAGGCCATTCATTTCAGGCATTTGAATATCTAATAGTATGACATCGGGTTCGTATTGGTGAGCCAGATCAATCGCTTGACGACCATGACTTGCAGTCGCCACCACATCATGCCCCAGCTGAGAGACTAAACGTGATAATCGCTCGACAGCCAAAGGCTCATCATCACAAATCAGGATGTCCATTGCTCCTCCTTACCCAGTTAACATGATCAAATACATGATAAAGCTAACTGCGATTTCTTTGATTTATTTTTATTTATATTGATATCGCACTACCGTCGTAAACATCCCTTCGCCGGCAAAGGTTTGAAAGGTCATACTGGGTCCGTAATAAGCTTGCAGACGCTGTCTGACATTTTCTATTGCAATACCATGCCCCTTTTTTAAAGTTTTATTATCCTGCGTATAAGGGTTAGTAATGATGATATTAATTTGATTTTGCAATATTTCAACCAATATGCTTATCGTACTCTTTGTGAGAATTTTTTCAACTCCATGGAAAATACTATTTTCTAACAAGGGTTGTAAAGTTAATAATGGGATTTGTACTTGTGAGTATAAGTCTTTGTTTTCTAACTTCCATTCGATTTGCAGGCGTTCACCCAAACGGATCTGCTCAATCTCCAGATAGCGCTGGCACAGATCAATTTCCTCTTGCAGACTGACCAGTTTCAATTCCTGAAAACTGGCACGAAATAAGCGGGACAGATTCAGCAGCATCTGTTCGGCTTTATCTGGATCGATGCTGATCAGGCTAATCACACTGTTCATACTATTGAACAGAAAATGCGGTTGAATCCGCGCTTGCATGGCCTGAATCCGGGCATTCAGTTCACTATGCTGTTGCTGTTCCCATTGTTCACGCAAATACAGATAGCGAAAACAAAACATACCGAGCAAAACACCCAAACTGAGATGCAACCCGACCTGATCCAGGGCAATTGCCAGGTTTAAGCCCTGAAAATTAAAATTCATTCCAAAATGTATCACAACATTCAGACTGATGGTGGTCAGCACCACAATGGCCTGTAGTAGCAAAAAACCGGAAATGAGCGCCAGCTTAATCCCCATATGCTGAAAGGCCTGATGGAATAATTCCACCAGTGCTGCAAAACATAACAGTACCCAGTTGATATACAGCATATATTGCAGCAGATGCATCGCATTTAAAGCTTGCCACGACTGTGCTTCTGCGAGCGCTAGAATCATGGCCAGAATATTGCCGCCGACAAACAGTTCCAGCAAATAGCGAAGATTGCCAATCTGGCTAAAAAAATAGGAACTTTGTGTTTGCCTGTTTATCGATGCGAAAGATTGAGCAGATGTGACTTCGGCAATAGGCTTTGAATTTGTTATACTCTTTTTCGTTCTACTGCTTTTAATCTGATTGAGCCGACATGACCACATCTTCTAATTCCTCTAATCCATCACAAGCCCAGACTTCGGGTATGTGGGGTGGTCGTTTCTCTGAAGCGACTGATGCTTTTGTTGCTGAATTTACAGCATCTGTTCAATTTGACCAACGTTTTTATAAACAGGATATTGCAGGCTCGATTGCCCATGCAACCATGCTGGCCAAAGTAGGCGTACTGACGGCACAGGAACGCGATGACATCATCGAAGGTCTGACTGCCATTCAAGCCGATATTGAAGCAGGTAAGTTCGAATGGCGCATTGACCTAGAAGATGTGCACATGAACATTGAGTCGCGCCTGACTCAACGTATTGGCATCACAGGCAAGAAATTACACACTGGCCGTAGCCGTAATGATCAGGTCGCAACTGACATTCGTCTTTATGTACGTGATGAAATTGATGCGATTTTAAAATTACTCGAAAAATTACAAAAAGGTATTTTAAGCTTGGCGGCTAAAAATACCGATACCATCATGCCGGGCTTCACCCATTTACAAACCGCTCAGCCGGTGACTTTTGGTCACCACTTAATGGCCTGGTTTGAAATGCTGGTACGCGACTCTGAGCGTCTGATTGATTGCCGTAAACGTGTCAACCGTATGCCACTGGGTTCGGCTGCACTTGCAGGAACCACCTACCCGATTGAGCGTGCTTACACCGCTGAGCTGTTAGGTTTTGAAGCCGTTGCTGAAAACTCTTTAGACGCAGTATCGGATCGTGACTTTGCAATTGAATTTAATGCCGCTGCATCGTTAATTATGATGCACT
The DNA here is from genome assembly GCF_013418055.1 of Acinetobacter sp. YH12208. Classification (NCBI taxonomy): domain Bacteria; kingdom Pseudomonadati; phylum Pseudomonadota; class Gammaproteobacteria; order Moraxellales; family Moraxellaceae; genus Acinetobacter; species Acinetobacter sp. YH12208. The sequence goes on along the minus strand of NZ_VPCT01000005.1, from coordinate 189,294 downwards.
TGTCTCGTATGTCCGAAGAACTGATTCTATGGACTTCAGCGCAGTTCAAATTCGTGAATATTCCGGATCGTTTCTGTACGGGCTCTTCAATCATGCCACAGAAGAAAAACCCGGATGTGCCTGAACTGGTACGTGGTAAAACCGGCCGTGTCTATGGCGACCTGATGAGCCTGCTGACCCTGATGAAAGGCCAGCCGCTGGCGTACAATAAAGACAATCAGGAAGACAAAGAACCCTTGTTTGATGCGATCGATACGGTACGTGGTTCATTGATGGCATTTGCCGACATGATTCCTGCACTGGTTCCAAACATTGCTGAAATGCGCGAAGCAGCGCTACGTGGTTTCTCTACTGCGACTGATCTGGCAGATTACCTGGTGAAAAATGGCGTTGCATTCCGTGATGCGCACGAAATTGTCGGTAAAGCTGTAGCACTGGGTGTTGCAGAGTCGAAAGATTTGTCTGAGCTGACACTTGAGCAACTTCAACAGTTCTCTGACCTGATTCAGGCCGATGTATTTGAAAAAGCGTTAACACTTGAAGCATCTGTGAATGCACGTAACCATATTGGTGGAACTGCACCTGCGCAAGTCGAAGCTGCTATTGCCCGTGCTTATACTCGCTTAGAAAATCTTTACGCTTAACTTTTTTAGCTTAAATTCGGAGTATTGATATGTCTCGACAAGTATTTTGCCGTAAGTATCAACAAGAAATGGAAGGCCTGGACTTTGCACCCTTCCCAGGTCCCAAGGGTCAGGAACTGTTTGACCATGTGTCTAAACAGGCTTGGCAGGAATGGCTCAAACACCAGACTACGCTGATTAATGAAAAGCGTTTAAACGTATTTGAACCGGACGCGAAAAAGTTTCTAGAAGAACAACGTGAAAAGTTCTTTAGCAATGACGAAACTTTGGAAAAAGCTGAAGGGCTAAAGCCTGAGTAATGTTTAGAGCGCTGCTCTAAACATTACTCAAGACAAGCGAAGCGCGTAGTTTCGAATGTGATAAAGGGGTCTGAAAAGGCTCCTTTTTAGTATCTCTAATACTGCTCCACCCGAACGCAAGACAAGCAGCTATACTGCGCGTAGGCTTTAATCTAAAAGAGTCTCTTTTTTGAGGCTCTTTTTCATTTCTGAAATTATAAATCTTTCTTTCCAATAGCGCTTTCGAATTTCAAGAACAGAGCAACAGCAGCAAGCTAAGTTATTGATGTCTTGAATTCAGGGTTTTGATTGGGCGGCGGCCGGTATTCTGTACTTTTTAGACAAAAGCTGAAAGATTAAAAAGCATTTTCACCTACCCTACCCACTGCCAATAGTCAGCCACTATCCTGCTGAAAAACATTCATATTTGTATCAAAATTATAGATTGTAAATCCTACATACAGACCGATCACAAAACACAACAATCTGCTACAAGAAGTCATATGATTTTGTAAAATGGTCTCTCTATAATGAGCTCTAAGAAGATGAGATATCTTTGAATAACTATAACAATAAGCAACAAATACCCCGATTTCATCCCAGTTCTTCCCCCAAAGGCTGGGTATTTTTTTGCCTGTGATTTATCAAATTTTGATAATTTCGGAGCATAAAAAAAGCCCCTTTCAAGGAGCTTATTTTTTTAATTTTGCTTAAGGCTGTTTCAAATAGGGCCAAGCCGCTTTCAGATAAATAAACATCGACCATAAAGTCAGGATGACTGCTGTGTACAACAAGGCATAGGCCAGCATTTCCAGTGGTGGCCAGTTCAGCAAAAACACGGTAATCGCAATCATCTGAAAAGCCGTTTTGTACTTACCCACGGTTGATACTGCAACATTGGTTCGTGCACCCAGTTCTGCCATCCATTCACGTAATGCTGAAACAGTAATTTCACGTGAAATAATCACAATCGCAGCAAAAGCCATCGACATTGAAGGTTGCCATTGCACCAATACAATCAGCGCAGCTGCGACCATCAATTTATCTGCGACCGGATCGAGAAAACGGCCAAAAGCAGAGGTCTGGTTTAAAGTTCGAGCCAGATAGCCATCAAACCAGTCCGTCACAGCAGCCACTACAAAAATCGTGGTCAAAATAATATGCCGTGTCATGTCGGAATGGTTGGCTTCAAAGCCCATTGCAGGCGGCCAGTAAGCCACCAATAAAAATACCGGAATAAGAGCGATACGCGCCAAGGTCAAGATATTTGGAATATTCAGGATACGACCTGTAGTCATAGACACCGCCAATTGTTCCCCTCATGTACGATGAAAATGCACACTTTTTTAGAGGTTTGATCCATCATTAATAGGCTTCACTTTATACGAATTGGCTGTCAGTGTCACTAGGCAAACACCGTCACTGTTTGTCTTGCCATCGCAATCAGGCGATTTTCTGCATCCCAGAGATAGGCATGCTCGGTTGCATAACCATCCGCAGCATGATCCGTAAATACTTTATATTTAAACCAATCATGCAGTTGATGCTGAAGCGGATGCACATAGGTCACGCTCCAGGTCAGACTACTCGCGGGTGCCATACTTTTAAACATGGGCAGTACACCAGGTGGCCAGATGTCGAAAATTGCCATCAGGTCAGCGATCAGGAATTCACGATTGCTATGCTTTTCAGGATGAAAACGGCACCAGCCGCCAAAGTCCGGACGTGAGCTGGCACTACAAGGCAGATTGACGTCCGCCCAGGCGATTTCAAAATGGTCATAACATTCTGGCAGGCCATAACCCGCAGGAATCTGCAACAGCTGCTCTGGTGCAGCATAGTCAGGTGCCTGTTCTTCTTGCTGCACCTGAATTTCCGAGTCACGCGAGATACCAAAACTGGCAATCAGAATACTTTGTACTACCTCGTCTTGCCATAGACGTACTTCGATGGTAGTGACCGACTTACCTTCCCGCAAAATTTCAGCACTCAGTCGCACTTTCGCCTGTTGGATCGGCCCAACAAAGGTGACGCTGCAACTGAGCAGATGTTTGGCCGGATCATTGATCTGAATAACCGCTTTTTGCATCATCATTGCTGCAGCCAGACCACCATACAGGGTGCGCCCCTGTAACCATCCTGATGGAAATTCCACCCATTCCTGTTCGGAAATTTGTGCATAAAGCGCCTGCAAAGACATGTTGATCCCTCAGTGAGTCTTGATCCTCAGTATATTGAGTCAAGCTTGCTCTGCTGTGAATGATCAATGACCCGTGCGTCAATGTGCTCTTTTGCCCTTGCATTGGGCTTGATAATTATTCATGCAGCACTTTATAGATCATCCGCGCCATGACTGAACCCAATCCCGGCACCAGTTGCAGATCTCTTTCTGAGGCTTTCAGTACGCCCTGAATCCCGCCAAAATGGGTCAACAGGTCACGACGGCGTTTTGGCCCAAGGCCCGGAATGACTTCTAATACCGATGAACCGCGTTTTTTATCGCGTTTGGCGCGGTGCTTGGTAATCGCAAAGCGATGCGCTTCATCCCGCACCTGCTGAATCAAATGGAGTGCCTTATGATCTTCTGGCAACTGAATCTTGCGACCATCGGTAAAGTGCAGGGTTTCCAGACCGGGTTTACGCCCCTCGCCTTTGGACACACCGACCATAAAGGCCTCCAGCCCTAGTTCCTGCATCACTTCCATCGCCATATGCAGTTGCCCTTTCCCACCATCAATCAGGAGTAAATCTGGCAGCATGGCTTTTTTATAACGACGGGTCAAAGCCTGACGCATGGCGGCATAGTCATCGCCCGCCTGAATGTCATGGATGGAAAACTGACGATAATCACGTTTACGTACCCCACCACTATCAAAGACCACACAAGACGCGATAGTGTCTTCGCCCATGGTATGCGAAATATCAAAACATTCGATCCGATCCACCGGGCGGCCGACCACCTGTTCCAGCTGATGGAAACGTTCATTCAGTTCAAAATGATTGGCCAGCTTGCCCTGAATCGCATGCTGTACATTCATTTGTGCCAGTTCCAGCCATTCCGCGCGGGTTTCGCGAACCTTGGACTTGATCTGGATTTTTTTATCAAAATGCTGCGACAAGGCAGCTTCCAGTTCCTGGCGATCGGCCACTTCGACATTGACAATCAGCTCGGCCGGAATTTCATCCGCCACCTGAAAATAGAAATTGGCAATAAAATCGGCCAGCATCTGCCCCAGATCATCACTGAGCATATCCGGGAAATAACTTTTGCCACCGAGCATTTTACCGTTGCGCACATGCATGATCTGCACACAGGTCACTCCGGCCTGATAAGCAATCGACAAAATATCGGCTTCGCCTTTGAGCTTATAAATCGCCTGCTGTGACTGCACATCTCTTAACAGTGCCATCCGGTCGCGATAGAACACGGCCTTTTCAAATTCCAGGGCTTCGGCTGCCGCTTCCATTTTTGCGATCAGTTCCTGATTCAGCTCCTTGGTATCGCCCTGCAAAAAGCGAATCGAGTTATCCACATCTGCTTTGTAGTCTTCCGGAGAGATAAATCCGACACAGGGCGCAGAACAGCGCTTGATCTGGTATTGCAGACAAGGACGGGTCCGGTTGGCAAAAAAGCTATTTTCACAGGAACGCACATTAAACAGTTTTTGCAGCACCACCAAGGTATCCCTGGCGGTATAGGCACTTGGATAAGGCCCAAAAAACTTGCCGACCTGATGCTTGCCCTTGCCGCGCCCACTGGCCAGTCGTGGATAAGGTTTATCTGCGGAAACAAAGATATAGACATAAGATTTATCATCGCGCAGCATGATGTTATACGGCGGATGATGCAGCTTGATCAGGTTCTGTTCCAGCAACAAGGCTTCGGTTTCAGAGCGCACCACCAAGGTCTGAATATCATAAATCCGCGCCACCAAGGCCTGGGTTTTGGGATGATCCAGCGTTTTGACAAAATAGCTGGAGACCCGGTTTTTTAGATTTTTGGCTTTCCCCACATACAACAGTTCGCCGTCTTTGCCATACATCCGGTAGACCCCGGGCAGGCTGGTCATATTGGCCAGAATTTTCTCGATATGAGGACGTGCGTTTTCGTTCACCTAAAGCCTATTTTTTACATGCAATCTGCAGATATATGTGATGATTATTCGGTTATTTTCAAGCGAAAACACAAAATTCCCCTCAACTTGACACCCAATTTAAAACTATAGCTCAGCCATCTTTGCAATCTATAGCTTTCTGCGCATGATCTGATTGCTAAAAGCTCTAAATTTCAACCTTTAACTTTGCTATGCTCGAAGGGTCTAGTTTTGAGATTATTCGCATGACCATGCAGCAATCGGGCATCCATATTGTTCAACCATCCAGCTCCACCCATCACCCCTCTGAGCGTGATCGCCGGATTGGCAAACCGCGTTTTCATTTCGAGCCGAATCACGTGATGCAATTGCTGCGTGAACGGATGATTGGACAGGATGCCGCACTGAATGAAATTGAAAAAATGCTGCATGTGGTCAAGGCCGATTTCTCCAGTCCGGAGCGTCCACTCTCGGTCACCTTGATGCTCGGCCCAACCGGCGTGGGTAAAACTGAAACCGTGCGTCTGATTGCCGAAGCGATTTATGGTCATCCGGATGCTTTCTGCCGGATTGACATGAACACTCTGGCACAGGAACATTATGCCGCGGCACTCACCGGTGCGCCGCCAGGTTATGTCGGTTCTAAAGAAGGTCATAGCCTGTTTGATGAAACGGCGATTGCCGGCAGTCATACCCGTCCCGGCATTATGTTGTTTGATGAACTGGAAAAAGCCAGTAACGAAGTGATTCGTGGTTTGATGAATGTGCTGGATACTGGCAGATTGACCCTGACAGCTGGAACCAAAACTATTGATTTTCGTAACTGCATGATCTTTATGACCAGTAATGTCGGCGCACAGGCAGCACAGCAATATCTGGAAAAACTCAGCTACCTGCCACAGCAAATGCAGGCGCTGTGCCTGAAACATGTACCCACCCAGCGCATTATTGAAAAAGTCATGCAGCGTAAATTCGATCCTGAATTTCTAAACCGGATTGACCGCAGCCTGCATTATCAGGCGGTACAGCATGATGCCCTGCCGCGTCTGGTCGAAATTGAACTGGAAAAACTCAATAAACGCCTGCAACATCAAAACCGACAAGTACATTTATCGGATGCAGCCAAAGCCTATTTTTATCAAGGGCATGATATTCGTTACGGCGCCCGGCATTTGGGCCGCAAGCTGCGTACCGAACTGGAACCGGTTCTGGCGCTGTATTTTTTAAGCCAGCCCGAGCAGTTCAGTCTGCATCTGGACTGTGTCGATGGACAATTTGTGGTTCTGCCTGAGCAAGCAAAAGCTTAAATCATGCAGACTCAATATCCGGTTTATTTGCTTGAATCGCTTGTCTAAAAGTGGTCGGATCTTTAGGTGAAACCAATACAAATTTCTGCACGCCGTCTTCCCTATAGTCAATCCGCAGACGCTTTAAGGACAAGGCCGGTGCAATAATGGAATGATCTGTCGGCTGAATGGACTGGATGGCGCTCAACGGAATCTGCCAGCTCAACCACACGCTTTTAATGCTCAGCACTCCATTTTCCACCATATAGCGCGTACTCCACAGCGGCCACCACAGAATAATAATGGTCAGAATGTAGATAGCGGTGTGCAGTGGATATTGCTGCAGGGTGCCTTTGGCCTGCATGGTCAGCAGCAGTTGCAGTAACAGGCCACTCATACAGATCAGAAAAGCGACCAGCCACCAGTCTTTTTTGGAACGAAATACCTGCATCGAGATCCCCATATCTATGTGCCTGATCATCATAAACAATTCTGTGCCAGATGACAGAGGTCATATCCAACAGAAGCACGCTTATTTCAGGCCTAGCATCAACATAGGCATGTTGGGGCTGAAATCCTCAGAAAACCCTCGACTAAAACAATCAACTACAGTTTTATTGCGGCTGATCCGAAAATATCTATACATGCCTGCACGCCCTGTACTGAGCGAGATTCAGCCCTGATTTCCCTTGTTCCACAGGCCGATAATTGACTGAATTGACCAAATAGCAGCAAAGCCTGCCCTTGAATATTGTCCACCCTGCTCCATATCAATCAGGCTAATCGATAAAAAATAATGAATTGAAACAGAATCTTTAGTTCAGGCTGTGGTCAAAAACGGCAACAAAAATACAGCGCAGATGGAATCGATTCGGCAAAAATTGATGACCCTTGCGTCACGGCTTGATACAACTTGTTATGTTCTTTTTGGATATAGTTATCGTAAGATTAGCGAAGTCTAAAAGTGCGCGGGATATGCGCATTTGCTTCACAACATCAACTTAGAAGTCCTCCAAAATAAAGGAGATCAGGGCATGATCCACGCTGGCAATGCCATTACCGTCCAAATGCTAGAGGACGGGATTGCAGAATTCCGCTTTGACTTACAAGGTGAGTCCGTTAACAAATTCAACCGTGCAACGATTGAAGATTTCAAGGCTGCTATTGAAGCCGTCTCCCATGCCGATATTCAAGGTCTTATTGTCACTTCAGGCAAATCTACATTTATTGTCGGTGCCGATATCACAGAATTCGGCGATAACTTTGCTCAGGGTGAACAAGCGATTGTTGACTGGGCGATGCCGGTACATGAAATTTTCAACAGCTTCGAAGATCTCGACATTCCTAAAGTGGCGGCCATTAATGGTATGGCACTGGGTGGTGGTTTTGAAATGTGTCTGGTGTGTGACTACCGTGTCATGTCAGAACAGGCGCAAGTCGGTCTGCCTGAAATCAAGCTGGGCATTTTCCCGGGCTTCGGTGGTACAGTGCGTTTAAGCCGTCTGATCGGTATCGACAATGCTGTAGAATGGATGGCCATGGCCAACCCGAAAAAGCCTGCTGCTGCACTAAAAGACGGTGCTGTAGATGCGGTGGTTGCTGCTGACAAACTTAAAGATGCTGCACTTGATCTGGTCAAACAGGCGATTCATGGCCGTTTAGACTGGAGAACCAAGCGTCAGGAAAAACTGGATCCGGTTAAACTCAGCCCGATCGAACAGATGATGGCGTTTAATTCATCGAAAGGCATGGTTCTGGCCAAGGCCAATCCGGCTCAATATCCGGCGCCAAAATTACTGCTTGATTCATTACAGGCCGGTGCAAGCTTGCATCGTGATGACGCGTTAAAAGTTGAAGCTGAAGGCTTTGCCAAAGCTGCAGTTACGCCACAAGCAGGTGCATTGATCGGTTTGTTCCTGAACGACCAGATCGTGAAAAAAACCTCGAAGCGCTACGAAAAAGGTGCGCATCCGGTGAACCAGGCGGCGGTACTTGGCGCTGGGATCATGGGTGGTGGTATTGCTTATCAGGCGGCGAGCAAAGGCACACCAATCATCATGAAAGATATTGGTAATCCACAGCTTGCATTGGGTATGTCTGAAGCGAACAAACTGTTGACCAAACAGGTTGAACGCAAAAAAATGACACCAGCGAAAATGGGTGAAACGCTTGCACGTATCCGTCCGACTTTAAGCCTGGAAGAGTTTAAAGAAGTGGATATCGTGATTGAAGCGGTAACTGAAAACCCTAAAATCAAAGCTGCTGTACTTGCTGATACTGAAAAATCAGTACGTGAGAACACCATCATTGCTTCAAATACGTCTACGATTTCGATCACGCGTCTGGCTGAAAGCCTGCAACGTCCTGAGAACTTCGTGGGGATGCACTTCTTTAACCCGGTACATATGATGCCTTTGGTTGAAGTGATCCGTGGCGCGAAGACCTCTGACGAAGCCATTGCAACGACTGTGGTACTTGCTCAGAAAATGGGTAAAACACCAATCGTGGTGAATGACTGCCCGGGCTTCCTGGTCAACCGCGTATTGTTCCCTTACTTCGGTGCATTTGACCTATTGCTTAAAGATGGTGCTGATTTCCAGCAAATCGATAAAGTGATGGAAAAATTCGGCTGGCCGATGGGCCCTGCTTACCTGATGGACGTTGTCGGTATTGATACTGGCGTGCATGGTGCAGAAGTGATGGCTGAAGGCTTCCCGGATCGTATGAAACCGGACTTCAAAGGTTCGATTCAAACCATGTATGAGAACAAACGTCTGGGTCAAAAGAACGACGTGGGTTTCTACAAGTATGAACTTGACCGTAAAGGCAAAAAAGCCAAAGTGGTTGATCCAACTGCATATGAGCTTGTGGCCTCTGTTGCAACTGTGGAAAAACGTGAATTTGACGCTCAGGAAATCATTGACCGTATGATGCTGGCTTTCTGTAACGAAACGGTTCGTTGCCTGGAAGACAACATTGTCGCGACTGCTTCTGAAGCAGATATGGCAATGATCATGGGTGTCGGTTTCCCTCCATTCCGTGGTGGTCCATGCCGTTACATCGATCAAACCGGTGTAGCTGAGTATGTTGCGCTTTGCAATAAGTATGCGCACCTTGGTAAAGCTTATGAAGCGCCAGAAATGTTGCGTGAAATGGCTGCTAACAACAAAAAATTCTACGGTTAAGGAGCAACGTGAATGGCTACTTTAAATCCACGTGACGTTGTCATCGTCGATGGCGTACGTTCAGCAATGGGTAAAACCAAAAACGGTATGTTCCGCAATGTACGTGCGGACGGCCTGTCTGCTGAACTTGTCCGTGCCCTGATGGTACGTAACGAATTCGACCCGAATGAAGTTGAAGACGTGATCTGGGGCTGTGTCAACCAGACTCTGGAACAAGGGATGAACATTGCCCGTAATATCGCATTACTGGCAGACTTGCCGAAAACTGTGGCTGGTCAAACCGTGAACCGTTTGTGTGGTTCGTCTATGCAGGCGATTCATACTGCGGCTGCGCAAATTGCCACCAATCAGGGTGATATCTTCATCATTGGTGGTGTCGAGCACATGGGTCACGTTGGCATGATGCACGGTATCGACCTGAACCCGGAAGCGTCTAAGCATTATGCCAAAGCGTCCAACATGATGGGCTTGACTGCGGAAATGCTGGGTCGCATGAATGGCATTAGCCGTGAGGAACAGGATGCCTTTGGTGTGGAATCACATCGTCGTGCCTGGGCTGCGACTGAAAATGGTCTGTTCCAGAACGAGATTGTGGGCATTGAAGGTCACAACGCTGATGGTTATAAAGTTCTATGTGATATCGATGAAGTGATCCGTCCGGATGCCAACATCGAATCATTCCGTGCTTTACGTCCAGTGTTCGATCCGAAAGGCGGTACAGTGACTGCGGCAACCTCTTCAGCCTTGTCTGATGGTGCTTCTGCAATGTTGCTCATGTCTTATGAGCGTGCACAAGCCTTAGGTCTTAAGCCACGTGCCGTGATCCGCTCTATGGCAGTTGCAGGTTGTGATGCTGCGATCATGGGTTACGGCCCGGTTCCGGCAACGCAAAAAGCCTTGAAACGTGCTGGCCTTGCGATTTCTGATATTCAAACTTTTGAATTGAACGAAGCCTTTGCTGCACAAGGTCTGTCTGTTCTTAAGGGCTTAGGCATTTATGACAAGCAAGACATCGTGAACCATAACGGTGGTGCGATTGCGTTGGGTCACCCACTCGGTTGTTCTGGTGCGCGTATTACCACGTCTCTGCTTAACGTGATGGAACAGCAAGATACGCAAATTGGTCTTGCGACCATGTGTATTGGTTTGGGTCAAGGTATTGCGACCATTATCGAACGTGTTTAATTCTTAAATACTGAAATAAAAATAAACCCCGCTTAGTGCGGGGTTTTTTGTCCCTTGTTTGTCCCCGAAAATGCGCCGACTAAATACTAGTATTAATTAAAGGAATCACCTGACTACACTTAACTCTGAGAGAAAAATGACAAATTTAGTTGTTAATTGGCACATTACTGAAGCATGTAACTACAAATGTTTTTATTGTTTTGCAAAATGGCAAAAAAATGAGAATAAAGAAATTATTCATAATAATGAAAAAATCATACAATTAGTTAAAGAAATATCGCTACTACCAATGATTGTAAATCAAAATAAAGGAACTAACTTTACTGGAATACGCCTTAACTTAGTTGGTGGAGAAACTTTTCTTTATAAGAAAAAAATTCTAGAAATAATTAAAGAAGCAAAAAAATATCATTTTGAATTATCAGCTATTACCAATGGTAGTTTATTAGATGGTGAATTAATAGAAATGATTGGAAATGAATTTTCATCTATTGGATTTAGCATTGACTCACTCAATTCAAATACCAACAAAGAAATAGGAAGAGTTGTAAAAAACACTCCAATGAATATCAATGAACTTCTAAAGAACATCCAACTAATAAGAGTAATAAACCCAAATATAGAAATTAAAATAAACACTGTTATTAATGAATTAAATAAGTTAGAAGACTTTAATTTATTTATCAAAAACGCCTCCCCAACTAAATGGAAAATTTTTAAAATGCTCCCAATATTAACCAAAGAAAACTCCATCAACAATGAAGACTTCTATGAGTTTATAAATAGACACAGCAAGTTTAAAAAAATTATTTTTTCAGAAAATAATGATGAAATGACTCAATCTTACTTAATGATTGACCCTCTAGGTCGCTTTTTTCAAAATAATGAACTATCTCATGGTTACGATTACAGCCACAATATTTTACAAATAGGAGGAGAGGCTGCAATAAAGCAAATTAAATTCAATATTCATAAATTTGCTAAGAGATCCAATTTAATTCCTTCTATTTCTCAATAAAGCCAAGTAATAAAAGTAAGAGATTTTTTTAAATCTCTTACTTACTCATGTCTATTTCTAATAAATTTAGTTACCTTTAAATCAAAAATTTTCATTTCCCTATTAGTATTATTCTTTTCCCAAAGCTTATACTCTAAAAAAAAGTTATATTTTTTAAAGACATCCTCTTTGTTTAATGAAATTGCACCAGCTTTTGCACGTTGTACTTCTTTTTTTAATTTTTCATAAAAAGAATTATCCCCATTAGAAAATTCATCGCTAAACATCTTTAATTTTCCCTCATAGCACATGTCTAATAAATCTAAAAATCTTAATATATGTTCATTCTGTTGATTTTGTTTTAACGACATTCTTTATTGCTCTCATTCACAATAGCGTCACGTAACCTTCCCCATTTAGGATAATCCGTCCTTTCAACAATATATGTCACAAGGCATGTACATATTTTAGCAATCTTTTCAGAAGACCAGTTTTTCTCTAATTGTGAGTAATTGGCTTTACAATTTCTGTCAAAAGCTTCAATTTGCCAATCTTCCCAACTTGTACTCAACTCAGAGTAGGTAATTTCAGATGGTTTAAGTTTTTCCTGTATTTGATCAATACCAAATCCTCCTAACACTCCAATAAAAATCGAAGCAACTAAAAGGGGAATTACTTTAGAGCCCTTTTTTTCTCTATTAATAACCAATAAATCATTTCTACAAGTACCGCATTTATAAACACCTTGACGGCCTATTTCAACGACCCTATTTGTTGAATTACATTTGCTACATATCAAATAGCCATTTGTTTCTAACTCGCTCAAACCAACCCTCTAGTAATTCTATGTTTTTTTTATAATTATATAGGACTTACGCACTATTATTTATAGATTCTCTGTGGTAGCAGATGATTTTTATCGAGAATAAAGTCATCAATGAAGTTTTTGATAACTGGTCTAAATAATTTCTTCTGCCAACGATATACATTTTCAAAGATCCGCTCAAACTGGTTCTTTTGTATCTCAACGTAGGCCATCAAGGCTGAAAAAATATGATTCAAAATCAGTTTAGATCGTCTTACTTGAAACTTTTCAATATGACAAACCTGTTTAATCACCCGGTGATATTGCTCTATTTTCCAATGACTTGAATGTAATTCATGAAAACCCTCAAAGGACAATAAATCATCTTCATCTTGATGCACAATATAAAACCTCTGCTGTTCTTTTAACTGAGTCTTAAATAATTGTACAAAGCCAAAATCTTTGAGCCAGACCACTTGACCCTGATGGAAATCTGGCAATAAACGCAGTTGAAACCATTGTCCTTTTTCTGGGGAAACCTTACGGTTACAGTCGATACCAAACATAAATCGAATACCATATTTTCTTATGGTTTTTAGATTTCCAGTCGATGAATACCAACTATCACCTGTAATAAATTGAATCTTTGCACCTCAACTGAGTACTTCACTTAACATATCCATAAAGTAATCATTCTTGGTTTTACTTTCAGATTTGTCATAAATTCGGAAATTAATTGGAATATTTTGACCATTTTGATCTGTCGCATACAAGGTAATGAGATTAATACCCTTGACGGATCGGTGGTGTTTGCCTGACCAAAAATAGCTAACCAAGTCCATATGTTGACTATATGGTTTATCTAAAACAGTATCATCAATACTGACTATAAGTTTATTATTATCAATATGTTGAATTGATTCTTGATATAGGTCGTGAGGTGTGTAGTCTTCACGCTCTAGAAAGCGATTTACACTATCATGCGAGATATTATAAGTCTCGGCAAGTTGTGTGCAGCTAATAGAGTTCGGTTCTGTCATGAGAAAGCCCATATAAATGGGTAATGTACAAGTTGCTGTAGAAGCATGTTTAATTCGTCTGATCACAGATACTTTATAAAGTATTTTAATACTTTTTTGAATCCGTCAATGCGTAAGTCCTATTATAGTTATTTAAGAATCAAAATGTTATCCCTTTGTAATTTTAGTTGAAAAATCAACCAATAAAATCCTATTTATGAAGCACTTAAATTTTATAAATGTATGATCAAGCCTCTTTTTTCCTATTTCCTTAAAAGGGTTTATATGAACATGCTTAAAACAATGCTTGCGACTGCAATCGTAGCAACTTCTGCATCTGCAATGGCAACTGAAGCTCAAGTAGCACCTGCTGCTACAACCACTACAGTTCAAACTGTTGCTACAGAAGCGGTTGCGCCTGTGCAAGCAAAAGTTGAAGCTGCTCAAGCCACTGCTACAGATGCAAAACAAGTAACTGAAGCGAAAGTTGAAACAGTAAAAGCTGAAACAACTGCTCAAGTAGAAACTGCACAAGCAACCGCAGAACAACAAGTTGAAGCTGCAAAAACAGAAGTAGCAGAAGCAAAAGACTCAACTGTTGAAACTGCTGCTGAAGTAAAAGACGCGACTGCTGAGAAAGCCGAAGCTGCTCAAGCAGACGTAAAAGCTGAGAAAAAAGGCTGGTTCTCTTGGTTCAAAAAAGCTGCTTAAGATTTTTTGAGCATAAAAAAGATGTCATTACGACATCTTTTTTTGTTTTGAACACTCTCATTTTAATTCAAGAGTTTAACAGCAGCTCAAAGCACTTATTCGACCTTTTGCGCTAACATGGTCGCAAAATGCTGTTTAATCCGTTGGCCTTGTGCATCCACCCGATGCAGCTCACCAATATCTTCATTGTATTTCACAATCTTCCAGTCCTCATAATAAGCTCGTAACTCGCTCGGCTTAAAGCTAAATGGAAAATCGGGCTGTACCGGAATCTCTGGTGTATCCATGGCACAGACAATCAGATTATAGCCACCCGGCACGGTGGCCTGCTGCATCTGCGCAATCAAGGGTGCAATGGTTTTGGCCTCGAGGAACATCATCACCACGGTGCAGTAAATGAAGTCATACTGGCCTGTAATACTGGTATCTGTGTTGAGATCACGGCGCTGGATCTGCACGTGATCAATGTGCTCCGTCTGCACAATCTGTCTTAAGGTCTGCAAACTGTTTTCATTGACATCCCAGGCTTCGACATTAAAACCATTCTGACTTAAATACAGTGCATTACGTCCTGTACCGCAACCGACGTCCAGCGCACGGCCACCCTTTAAATAGGGCATGGCCGCCAGCACTTCAGAATGGGTAGGATTCAACTGATATTTTTTGATGAAGTAATCTTCAGGCCGGCAATAAAAACGCAGCTGGCATTCGACATCCTCGCTGGCAGAAACAATCTTGTGCCAAGCCTCAGGTTCAATAAATGGCGGTTGCTGTTCTGGTGTAAATACATGTTCAGATTGCACCACACCGGATGCTTCCAGCATGGCAAAACGCAGCTCGCCTTTAAGTAGCGTCAGTTTGGCCCAAGTCCCTGCTTTGGTATTGTGCTGATTCTTGAAGCCCTGAGGAATACTCTTTTCTGTCCAGACCGGAAGTTGCTTATAACAAATCAGTTCTTGCATCAATATCGCCCTCCATCTCATGCATGCGCCGCCTGTCATGCTTATAGCGACGGTTTTATTCATTTCAGCATAGCTGGTTCAGGCCGGAATTGGAATCAGCGCTTATTTACGCTGTGCCAATACAGCAGCAAGATGCAGACCAAATCTGGAAAATAAAAAAGCTGCCTCGATCGACAGCTTGGGTTTAGCCAGAGAATGAATAGGGTGACTGGATTAATGCAGCAGTTCCGACTTCAGCCAGTTGATGTATTTATCCTGATCCATAAAATCCGGTGCGCTCCCCAGATCCAGACTGAAATATTGCTGATTAAACTGAATCACAATCTGTTCGGTATAGTGCCAGTCCTCGATCAGCTTGAAATATTGATTCAAGAAAAATCGGCTCCTGCCCTCATTATTCAGACTTTGTAATTTTGGACATGTTTTATTTGCGACAAACTCACCGTACACCTGCTGAATATCAGCAAAAACCTGAATTGTTTGCATGACTCACCTGCTTAAATGTTATGTCGTGATCTGTGCGACACATTCAATTTAAGCACTAAGTTTGAACAGCAGATGACAGTCATGTGGCAATCCTGTGATCGCCTACAGGATTATAACTTGTTTTCAACCGCTTTCTGGTTTGCTGTCGCAATCTGTTGCATCTGTTTATTCAGATTTAATATTTCTTTATACAGCGCATTAAACTCTTTCACTGCTTTATCTTCATAAAACATGAAAGTTTTATTTTTCTTTTGCCATTTATGCTTTTTCAATACGGCAAATAAGGCATCTGCCTTGGCCAGACTTTGTTTCTCAATCTCAAAGATCGCATGGGCATTACTTTGCTGTTGATCGGCTTGCAGGTTCGCGGTCAGCTGCTGGCGATAACGGTTTTTAATATCCAGTTGCTGTGCCTTATTGATCAGCTCGGCATCACGCTGCTGAATTTGCTGCTGATAGCTGTTCACAATTTGATGCACTTGCTTGAGCATGGCTTCGGTTTCTTTATAGTCTTGTGCCTGATCCTTGGCCAGACGGTCAATATCCAGAAAATTCTGCCAGTTGGCCGCTTTCAGGTCGCGTAGATACTGATTGCGCTCCTCGGCACTGTCCCGTAGTTGACCCAGCATAAATTCGGCCATGATGGCATAGTCCCCATCCAGACGATCATCCTCAAGCTCAAGCTGAATCGGTTTAGACCAGTCCTGTGCTTGCCTTACAATGCTCTGGGTTTTTTCTTCCAGCACGGTTTCATACTCGAGCAACTCGGCCTGATGTTTTTGCTGGACAGAATTTTGATAAAACAGTCCAATAAAAATTGCCAGTGTCACAGCGGCTACAATCATAAAAACACGCGGCATGTACACGCTCCAGCTCTGTCGGTCAGATCTTATTGATAATACACACTATGCTTATTTTTTAGACACAATTCAAGAGATTTGGTTTGACCGCTCATATGGCATGCTCAGGCAAGAATCATCGTGCCCGGAAAGTAATTTAATCCAAAATCTTCTGCTGGCTGATCCTGCAGACCCAAGCCTTCAGGCTGTCAACAACGATTATCTGGAATCAAATGGCAAGCTCAGGCTGAGTCGATTTGGGTCAAATTGTTCACGTACGATTTGCACGTTGGTGGCATCCCGGTTAATACCAAAGGGTTGCAGCAAGACATACACACCATTTCTTGGGTCTGAAGACTGTAAACCCTGTGCTATTGCCAGTACATATTCACGAAATACCACAGGCAGACTATCCAGATCGGGGGCGACCGGCGACCGCATTACATCAATATTCGCAGCAATGTCGCCATCTACGCTATAGGCCTGAATATCACGTTCGATTTTCATCAGACGCATTTGCAGGGCCTTAAGTTGGCTGTTCTGTTCCTGATAAGGCATCATTTTTTCAGTCACGGCGCGCAGTTCCGGTTCGGCCATGACAGTGAGTGTCGGCAATACCACCGGATCAGACACAGTGGCAGGTGCAGCATGGCTGAATATCGGCAGTGTAAAGGCAGCACAGGCCGTGATCAGGCCCAGTATGCTCGGCTTTAGGAGATTCATGATTTAGCCCTCATTTGGACAATAGGAAAGCTTCAGATTGAAAGCTTACAAGTAATACAAGCGCCTATTGTTAAGTTTGATAAACGGTCAATCATGAATAAACAGGATAAAAAAATAGAAAAAAATACGGCAGGAACAATAAGAAAATATAGATTTAATTCTGATCTGATTTTGTTGTAGACAAACATTACAGGTAAAAAAAATCCCCAAACATGGTTTGAGGATTTTTTGAATATGGTGGCGAGACCCAGGATCGAACTGGGGACACACGGATTTTCAATCCGTTGCTCTACCTACTGAGCTATCACGCCGATGCGGTGTATTAAGCCGTATCTGGCTGCATTAGTCAATCAAAATTATAAAAAAAATAATTGAATGACTGAATTTTGGTCTAAAAAAAATCCCTGATGGGATCAGGGATTGAAAACTTTAAAATGTTTTAAAATATGGTGGCGAGACCCAGGATCGAACTGGGGACACACGGATTTTCAATCCGTTGCTCTACCTACTGAGCTATCACGCCGATGTCGCGTATTAAACAGTTTCAGCTTTAAATCGTCAAGAGCGCAGAGAATAATTTTCATCAAATGTTTACTTTTCCATCAAATCGCATCAATTTGAGTCATAAATTAAACAGTTTTTACCAAAGACTTCACCAATAAAACAAATCTGCGGTCTTATTTACAAAAAAGCAGCCCGAAGGCTGCGACTGCTTGATCTATTTTTAGATTTTTTCCAGATTGGCCAGACAACGATGGATGGCACCACACCCCGGCACAAAATTCTTGACCCCTTTTTCTTCTTCCATGCGGCAGACTTCACTGACCAGCCTTTCTGCAACGCCACGCCCGCGGTTGGCCGGATGCACCACGATATTTTCCAGAATCCGGCTTTCTCCCTGTCCGGTGCACCAGATTGCCCCGATAATCTTGGTATTAAATTCTGCACTATAAACTGAGGTATACTGTGTAAGGTTTTGCTCTAGTTGTTCCATGGCATCTGCCCCATCGCTAAATTCAGGGCTAGTGTCATACAGTCGCTCAAGCTGGCTGCGCACTTCATCATTTTCTAAAGAAGTATAAGCATGTACGGTAATAGGCATTGATAAACCCTCCTGAGCAATCTAATATGCAGTGACGTCGTCACGGCGAAAATATTTTCTACATCAATCATTTTGACGTATTTGAGGAACGTGTCTATGACAGATCGTATCAGTGAAGTGGTAAGAAATACCAACGAAACCAAAATTCGAGTTCGTTTGAATCTCGACGGTACTGGTCAAGGCACCTTAAACACGGGTATTCCATTTTTAGACCATATGATTGATCAAATCAAGCGTCATGGTTTGTTTGATATTGATATTCATTGTGAAGGCGATCTGGAAATTGATGACCATCATACCGTAGAAGACTGTGGTATTACCTTGGGTCAGGCTTTTGCACAAGCGCTGGGCGATAAAAAAGGCCTGAAACGCTACGGTCACTTTTATGCACCACTCGATGAATCTTTAAGCCGTGTTGTGGTGGATCTGTCTGGTCGTCCAGGCCTGTTTATGGATATTCCATTTACCCGTGCCATGATCGGCCGTTTTGATGTGGATTTATTCTCTGAATTCTTCCAGGGCTTTGTCAATCATTCATTGATGACCGTGCATATCGACAACCTGAAAGGCAAAAACAGCCATCACCAGATCGAAAGCGTATTTAAAGCTTTTGCGCGTGCGCTGCGTATGGCCTGTGAAGTGGATCCGCGTGCTGCGAACACGGTCGCTTCAACCAAAGGAACGCTGTAATGACCCGTATTGCCCTTCTTGATTATGGCATGGGAAATTTGCACTCTGCAGCAAAAGCACTCGAACATGTCGGCGCCACGGTTGATGTGACCAATGATCCTAAACTGATTGCGCAAGCAGACAAAATTGTCTTTCCGGGTGTGGGCGCCATGCGTGACTGTATGCAAGGCATGCATGAAGCAGGTATCGATGAAGTGGTGCGTAACGCAGTCTTCAACAAACCGGTACTGGCAATCTGTGTCGGGATGCAGGCCTTGATGCAGCATTCTGAAGAGAATGGTGGCACAAATGCACTGGATATTTTCAAAGGTGCGGTCAAGCATTTCCCGGAAATGGCCGGTCTAAAAGTGCCACATATGGGCTGGAATCAGGTACATCAGGCCAATCCAGACCATCCGATGTGGAACAATATTGAACAGGACGCGCGTTTTTACTTTGTGCATAGTTACTATGTAGAACCACAAGATTCAGACTTGGTGGCAGCTACTTGTACCTATGGCATTGAGTTCTGTACTGCAATTCATAAAGAAAACCTGTTCGCGACCCAGTTCCATCCGGAAAAGAGCCATACCGCCGGTTTGCAGTTATTGAAAAACTTTGTGGACTGGAAAATCTGATTTTCCTTTCGCCTAAAAAGCTCGCAGATTGCGAGCTTTTTTATTCATTTAGATTAGTTCACTGCTAGTGATTCTGACTATTTTTTAGTCACTAAAATTGTTATGATGTTGAAGTAACTCATTATATTTAAAAATAATTAAACTCAGGGGAAATACAATAATGAATCCACACTATCCAAGCAATGAATCAGCTTTAAGCCCAAATGGTCGTTTTGGCCGCTTGTCTTATCTCGGCTGGAACATGCTAATGACCTTTTCGCTCCTGATCATCATTGGGATCATTGCAGCTTTTTCACCTGGCCTATTTATGGATAGCTCTGCCTTGGCAGGCTCATCCATGGTTGCAACTGTTCTCATCGGACTCGCTTACTTGGTCATGCTTTATTTTAGTTTTGTTTTTACTATTCGCCGTCTACATGACCGCAATCATACTGGATGGTTATCGCTGCTGATCTTGGTTCCGCTACTCAATCTGATTTTTATCCTTTATCTGATTTTTGCCAAAGGTGATGACAGAAGCAATCAATACGGCCCGCGACGTACCACCAAAGCTTGGGAAAAGGTGTTGGGATTGATTTATGTACTTATTTTTCCAATCGGTATTTTAGCCGCGATTGCAATCCCTGCTTATCAAGACTATGTGACGCGTGCTCAACAGGCGCAGATGGAACAGAGTAGCTATCACACTGATTAAGCCTGGTTAAATTTTGCATAAAGCCTATTCTTTATGGGCTTTATTTTTGCCTAGAGCTGGAAAAGTGATTAAGCTGAACGCATTCATTTCATGATTGAAGCCTATGCAACAGCTGCTGGACACTTTACCAAGCAAGGAACAAATTCAGACCTTTCCTGTATTTCAAAATCTTCCGATGCAACAGATTCAGGTGATTAATAGCCTGGAACAATGTCATGCTCTTGAACAGGAACTAAAAAGCCATGCAGTCCTGGGTTTCGATTCTGAATCCAAGCCCACCTTTAAAGTCGGTGAAGTCTCCACTGGGCCACATTTGATTCAGCTGGCGACTTTAGACAAAGCCTATTTATTTCAAATGAGTCCGGCGATCTGGGATTTTCTTAAACCGATCTTTGCCAGTCGTGATCAGATCAAGGTCGGTTTTGGCCTGAAAAATGATGCGCACCTGTTCCGTAAAAAAGGCATTGAACTGAATAGTGTGATTGAACTATCCAAATGTTTTAAAGCTTTTGGTTTAAATAATCCGGTCGGATTAAAAAATGCCATGGCGTTGTTGTTTCAACTGAATTTCCCCAAATCGAAACGGATTAGTACTTCGAACTGGGCCAGCAAGAAGCTCAGCCCGGCACAGATTGATTATGCAGCCGCAGATGCCTACGCGCCCGTGCTGGTATTTGAAGAATTACTACGTCGGGATTTATTACCCAGAGAGATTCCCAATACTTCATTGAAATTGAGAATCCGTCCTTCATCGACGGCTTAAGCGTTTAAGTGGCGTATTGGTTCTGGCAACTTGATGTACGCATGAAAGCCGTGATGAGCACGATCGATGAGGTGGTTGTGACTTTAACAGATCTTACCGCTTCGATCATCGACCAGCTCAGTACACGACCCGTTATGGAAAACCTGATCTCCATTCAAGAGATGAATCATTAATGCCATTAAAATAAATGACCTCACTGCTACCTGTCTACGCACAGGTTTTCTTTATTCATACCGTTTAAGAGTTAGAAATTTCGACTTTATTTGCTAAGATGAATACACTCAAATTCATTCTAAAGATTAAGCAAGGAGCGAAAGCATGCTGATCATCCCTGCAATTGACCTGAAAGATGGCAAATGTGTCCGTTTAAAGCAAGGTCGTATGGAAGACGATACCGTATTTTCAGACGATCCGGTCGCAACAGCACAGCATTGGGTAAATGAAGGCGCTCGCCGCTTGCATTTAGTAGATTTAAACGGTGCTTTCGCAGGTACACCAATCCATAAGCCAGTGGTTGAAGCCATTGTCCGATCTCAGCCTGATTTGCCGATCCAGATTGGTGGCGGTATCCGTTCTCTGGAAACCATCGAGCATTATCTGCAAGCCGGTGTTTCTTTTGTGATTATTGGCACCAAAGCAGTTCAGGATCCTGAATTTGTTGAAGAAGCATGTCAAAAATTTGCTGGCCACATTATTGTGGGTATTGATGCCATGAATGGCATGGTGGCAACAGATGGCTGGGCCAATGTGACTGATGTCAAGGCTACTGACCTGGCGAAACGTTTTGCTGATGCTGGCGTGTCGAGCATTGTCTATACGGATATCGCGCGTGATGGCATGATGCAGGGTGTGAATATTGAGCAAACCGTGAATCTGGCGCAATACTCAGGTTTGCCTGTGATTGCCTCTGGTGGTGTAACCAATCTGGATGATGTGCGTAATCTGAAAGACCAACCGGGTATTTTGGGCGCAATTACCGGCCGTGCGATTTACGAAGGTACATTAAGCTTGCGTGAAGCACAGTTATTGCTAGATGAGCAACAGGCGCTATAATTAAGCCTGCTGTAAAAGAGGTCTTCGGACCTCTTTTTTATTTTTTAATTTTCTGATCTCCTGGCATGTCTACACTTATTTCCAAAAATCACTCCGGCTGGATGGTAAAAGCGCCGCAACTCGCCCTGATCCTGATCACCATTATCTGGGGCGGCAGTTTTATTACTGTGCAATACGGGCTAAATTTTAGTAGTCCGATTATGTTTGTCGGCCTGCGTTTCGCTGCGGCAGCGCTTGCCATCACCCTGATTTCACTGAAGTCGCTAAAAGGCATGAACCTGAAAGAGGTGTTTGCTGGTGTGGTGATTGGCGTCATGATCGCCATCGGCTACGGCACCCAAACTGTGGGCTTGCAGACCATCAGCAGCAGTGAGTCGGCTTTTTTAACCGCCTTGTATGTTCCACTGGTTCCGATCCTGCTCTGGCTCATGTTCCGTAAAAAACCGCATGTCATGACCTGGATCGGAGCATTGTTTGCCTTTATCGGTCTGGTGTTTTTGACAGGAAATGGCTTTGCTGCAATTCAGCTCAGTTTCGGGCAAACCCTGACTTTGCTCGGTTCCATCGCGATTGCACTGGAGATTATTTTTATCAGCTATTTTGCCGAACAGGTCAATGTACGCCGGGTCACGGTGCTGCAACTTATTTTTGCGTCCCTGTTCTGCTTTATGATTGCACCCGTATTAGGTGAATCTCAGCTACCTGAATTTCACTGGCATCTGACAGGAATTTTAGTCGGTTTAGGCATTGCCAGTGCCTTGATCCAACTGGTGATGAACTGGGCGCAGCGCATGGTCGATCCATCACAGGCGGCAATTATCTATGCCGGCGAACCGGTATGGGCAGCCCTGTTTGGCCGTCTGGCAGGAGAACGCTTACCGTCACTGGCTTTATTAGGCGGATTGATGGTGGTACTTGGCGTGATTGCCAGTGAATGGAAACCGAAGTTTTTCAGAAAACAACCAACAGAAGAATTAAAGCAAGATCTTTCTTAATTCCGCTAAAGTCCCCTTTTAAGAAAGGGGAATTTTTTATATTTGTATTTAATTTTAGAAAGATACCATCTTGCCCGGATTCACCAATGCTCCCAGTCCATAGGCAGTTTTGGCAATTGGAATCACCACAGGGGCAAGTGTGCGACCAAACAACATATCCTGATGCTGAATAGTGGTCAGCATATTGAAATCATCTGCCTTGCCACAGAAATCATCTGCAATTGCTTTACCGATACGCACCGTTTGCGCCACACCATGCCCACTCCAGCCTTGCACGGCATAAATCGGGAATTTATGGCCAAATTTACGGCTGTCGGCTGCACCATTCATGGTCAGATCCGTGGTTCCACTCCAGACAAAATCCAGCTCAACCTGTTTTAATTGTGGGAATACATGCTGAATTCGACCTAACAAATACTGATGGGTTTTTTCAGGACTCCAACACGAACCTGTCCCTTCACCACCAAATAAAATTCGGTTTTGAGACACACCCCGGTAATAATCAATCTGGAACTGGGTGTCGTAGACAGGCGCATCGGTTGGCAATAGCTCTTTTAAATTTACTTCTAAAGGCGCTGTGGTACATACATAAGTATAAAATGGAATTGTGGTTCGATTGTTCTTTTGCAGCAGTTTAAACGAAGCATGATGTACGCCCATGACCACACTCTTACGCGCTTTTATTACGCCACTTATGGTCGTGACATAAATCCCATCTTCACGCTCTTCTACTGACACCACTTCAGTTTGTTCAAACACCTGTCCACCGTTTTGGCAGAAGCCATAAACGAGGCCACGGTTCAGTGCGAGTGGATGGATATGTCCCCCCAGCGAGTCAATTAGACCACCACAATAATTCTCTGAAGCAATATGCTGTTTCAGCTCATGCTCACCGACAATTTTGGTGTGGTCTTCACCTAAAAATTTACGTGCATCTACCCCTTGAGTTAAACCAACCAAGTGCCCTTCATGGACTGCTGCGGTAATATGTCCACGTTTACGCTGTAGCTCAAGTTGGTATTTTGCTGCAATGTCATCGATTAAAGACATCGCTTCAGTAGAGCTAAAGTGCCAGAGTTTTTTTGCATCTGCATAGCTGAAATGCTCAATCATTTCTGACGCTTCCCAACGCGCTAGCCCCGGTGTGAGCTGTCCACCATTACGTCCTGAAGCAGCGCCACCAATGCGATTTTTTTCTACCAAAATGGTATCTATGCCATGTTCAGACAGATGGAGTGCTGTCGATGCTCCAAGTAGCCCACCACCAATCACCACCACATCACATTCAAGATCGGCATTTAAACCTGGAAATGCATGCCCAGTTTCGAGTGAGCTTTCATAGTAATTGGCAGGATGTTCAAAATTGCCATGTTTGGGATTAATCCAGTTCCACTCTTTGCCACTCTGTGTATTAATACTGGCTTTAAACTCGACATCTTCAATAAATTTTGGTTTATTCATTTCATCTTCTCACTATTACTTCAATACAATTGATTCGATCTTAGTAAGCACTACTAATCACAATATTCTGTTTACGCAGACGCTTATACATATAGAGCAGCACGCCTACTGCGAGCCAAATACAGCCACAGATCAAAGCTGACATTTCCAGGTTGATCCATAAACCCAACATCACGCCCACCGAAAGCAGGGGCAAAACCAAGTTAAGGAAGACATTTTTTAAGCCTTGACGCTGTTTGTCCTGAACAAAAAATTTTACAAATACCGAGAAATTCACTGCAGTAAAGGCAATCAGGGCACCGAAACTCACCATACTCACCACTGTCGCAAGATCAAGGCTGATGGCGAGGAGTGAAGTTAAGCCAATGAACAGCACGGCATAAAGTGGTGTACCCAACTTGTTATGCACTTGACCGAATGTGCGTTTATGGAAAATTCCGTCACGTCCCATGATATGGATTAAACGCGAGGCACTGGCATGAGTCGCCAAACCTGAAGCAAAGGTATTCATGATTTGCGCGCAGAGGAACACCGCCTGAAACAGTGCCCCACCGACATACATCACAATTTCAGGCAATGCTTCATCGGGGTTGTTAAAGCGGACATTGCTGGGGAAATACAACTGGATAAACCACGATGCCGAGAAGAAAATCACCCCGCCTGTCAACGTGGTCAGCATTACAGCACGTGGAATATTTTTTTTCGGGTCTCTAGTTTCGTGTGACATCGTCGTCACGGCATCAAAGCCCAGAAACGAGAAACATAAAATTGATGCCCCGGCAATTAACGGCAATATACTGCTATCGCCGTTCAATAATGGCGTCATGGTCAGGACGTGATGATAACCTTGCTCCGTACCAATACCCTTGATCACCAGATAGATAAACAGCAGCATTAAAATCAAGGGAGCCACCACAAAAATCAGGCTTAAGTTCGCCAAGATATTAATGCGGAAACAGTTAATCAGGGTCACCAAACCGGTAAAGATACAGACCCACACCCAATATGGCACGCCTGGAATCAGGGCTTCCAAATAGATCCCGGCCAGTAAAGCATTCACGAGCGGCAGCAATATATAATCCATTAAGGCACACCAGCCAACAAAGAAACCGGCTTTCGGCCCGCAAGATTCCGCCGTATAAGTATAAGCCGAGCCCGGTTTTTCTGTCTGGCGACTAAATCGCGCATAGCTGAATGCCGTTAACAGCATGGCACCTAAGGCAAGGATATACGCGAGTGGAACACGTCCCTCAGTGATGCCGGAAACAATCCCAAAGGTATCAAAAACAACCATCGGGGTCATATATGCCACACCAATGATCACGACCTGCCACAAAGACATTTTTTTGAAAGCAACTTGTGCTTTTTCCATTGATGTCACCTGAACATTATTTATTTTCGTTATTTGTTCAATTGCAATGACTATGCCATATAATAAAAATATAAATAAATTGAGTGAGGATGAAAAATGCCAAAGTACAATTTAGAAACTCGAATTGCAGCCATTCAGATGTATAAAAAGACCGATTACAAGGTGGCTGTCTGTAAAGAATTTGGCATCTCTCGGGTGACTCTGGATGCATGGATCCGCCTTGAAGAAGAAACTGGCGACTTGGTCCAGAAACCTGTAAAAAATCGCGGCGCACCGGGCCATATTAAAGATTGGAATGAATTTCAAGTGTTTGTAAGATCTTTAAAATTTCAAAATATTAGTGATTTGGTTCCAATATTTGAACAGCGCTTTGGTTATGCAGTTTCTTATGCGGTTCTGGTGCGTGCTATTCATGTTTTAGGCATGCGTCGCCGTCGTGGTCGCTTTTATTCTTAAATTAAAAATGAGCCCGACAATAAAATAATTCGACCTGTTAAATTTAAAAAAATAAATGTACATTAATGTAAGTTTTCTTTATTAAAAACGTAAACTATATTTATTAAAAAAGTAAATTTATGAAACAAAAAAGTAAAGTCTAAATATTAAAAATGTAAATTTATAAAATTAAAAATATTTAGCAATGTTCGTCATTATGTTCAATGATGATAAGAATTGCTCACTAAAATAGAGCAAGCTTGAATAAAAGTGGTGCGAGTTGGTAATTTTTTTCAGCCTATGCGGACAGCCGGAATCCGTTCTATTACATGAGGCATAAAAAAAGCAGCACTTTGGCTGCTTTTTCTACAATAAAATTTAGGATTTATACATCGGTCGATTGTCATTCAAGCGCATGATGCCACGAATCGCCCGATACACAATCCAGATCCAGGCCAGAAAGACCACCAACAAACAGAAAGCGGATGCACCAAATGCCACGCCTGCAAACAGGTTCGGATCTTCGCCAGTAAAGAACAGAAACAA
This sequence comes from Acinetobacter sp. YH12208, assembly GCF_013418055.1. Taxonomy (NCBI): domain Bacteria; kingdom Pseudomonadati; phylum Pseudomonadota; class Gammaproteobacteria; order Moraxellales; family Moraxellaceae; genus Acinetobacter; species Acinetobacter sp. YH12208. The sequence goes on along the minus strand of NZ_VPCT01000005.1, from coordinate 162,352 downwards.
AAATGGAATAAAGGCAATGATATTCCAGACCAGATACCACCAGAAACTGCGGATCTGCCAGGTGAAGTGGCTTTCAAAAATTGAACCACGTACATCGCGACGTTTGACATAGTTAATGATCAACGCCACGACAGCCAAGAGGCCAGCACTAAAAATGGCCACAATATATAAAATGTACAGTGCAAAAGTCAGTGTGCGATTTGGGTCTTTATCAATGGAATAGTTCACGTCCCCTCCTGATCTTTCCCCTAAATATTTAAACTGTTAAATGGGGAAATTAGCCATATAATCAAAATGATGTTAAAGGCTATAGTACAAAAATATATCTGCCGGAACGGTTGTTTTTGTGTTTTATGTCGCAGTTTTTGCTGGGCTAACCAGGCTGCTGGCCAACCACCTAAAAAAGCCACCAGATGCAGGGTATTTTCCGGAATACGTTGCTTACCCGATTGCGCCGCTTCCTTGTCCTGCGCATACAACCAGTAACTCAATGCATTCATCAAACTGATCAGCAACAAGACCAGTCCACTGAGCAGACCGCCCAAAGTCAATGCGGTCAGCAACAGAATATAAACCACACAGGCAATCTGCATCGGTTGTAATTTCTGTGACTGCTGTTGCTTGTAGGGTTTGAATTTAGCCTGAGACGTTTTGGTTTGCGATGCTTTCAGATACATGACCTGCTGTGCTTTGTATCGTCCGCGCTCATCTAAAATGACCGTGTACTCTAAGGCACAGCCGACGATCGGACGCGGACCTTGCTTGGCAAAGTCCTTGATATGCAGAAATACGCGATCTTTGGCCGAATCATTGGGCTGAATAAAGCCATAACCCTTGTCATCAAACCACTCTACTAAACGTCCCTGATCGCGCATATCCCCTGTCCTTTTGTCTTTATAAATTTTAAATATTTAAGCTGTAACGAATTTTAATCGCTCAATCAACATATTACGCATCTCGACTGGATTTTTTTGCAAAATATCTTCGCCAGTACGACCCAGTGCCGCGTTACGCTGTGCCACCTGTAAACGCATCATCCAGAAACGTCCTGCGGCCATGGCCAAGTACAACTCTAAACATGATTTTTCATCTGCTGTTAAGGGGCGGACGCATTCATAGGCATTTAAAAAGGCAATGGCTTTTTCTTCGTTTAAAGTGACATCCGGATAGTTGGTGCAAAAGTCATTTAAAGTAATCGCGATATCAAATAAAAATTCATCTTTATTCAGTTCATAAAAATCCAGAATACCGTTGAGTTGATCACCATCAAATAAGGTATTGTCCCGGAACAGATCGGAATGAATAAAGCCACGTGGACGATCTGGATAGACTGCTGTTAAAGCGTCATACAGGCCTAAAAGCTTGCCGAGCAACACTTTATCGGCCGGACTTAAACTTGGTTTGATTTCTTGGGACACTGCCAGCCAATACGCATGATCACGCACGAAATTACGTTCTAATTTGAAGTCCTGCAATGCCACATGCATTTTTGCCTGAGCGATAGCAATCGCTTCAACTTGTGCCACGGTCGATGGCATGGGATGCTCACCCAACAGGCGCGGTGCAATCTGTGCCGGTTTATCTTTAATACTGTGAATAGCCTTGCCTGAATGCGATAAAGGCACCGGAACGGCCAAGCCTGCTTTGCCCAAATGTTGTAATACAGGCACAAGTTCCCCTGCCGCCTGTTCATCCATATCCTCAAACACCGTTAGCACATAGTGTGCGTCTTCGCAGACCAAAAAATAGTTGGTATTTTGAATACCGCCTTGAATCGGAATCAGATCAACCGCCTTTAAACCGTAGGGCGCTGCAAAATCCTGAACTTCCTTTAAAGTCAAAGTGGTATAAACCGACATAGAAAACCTGCGAAAAAACTTACATAATTTTGCTAGAATACCGTTTCCATCTGCCAAGGTGTAGCGCTTGCGTGGGTGAGTTTCATAATCGGCTGTAATAATTGGAAAAATTTATGCTAGCTAAACGTATTATTCCTTGCCTCGACGTTGATAATGGTCGTGTGGTCAAGGGTGTTCAATTCCTTGATATTCGTGATGCAGGTGACCCAGTTGAGGTCGCACGTCGTTATAACGAACAAGGTGCCGATGAAATTACTTTCCTTGATATTACCGCTACACATCATGGACGCGACACCACTTACCGTACTGTAGAACGTATGGCTGAATCGGTTTTCGTCCCCCTGACGGTCGGTGGCGGTGTGCGTAAAGTCGAAGATATCCGTTTGCTACTCAATGCTGGTGCAGATAAAGTCAGCATCAACTCGGCAGCAGTATTTAATCCGGAATTTGTCCAGGAAGCATCACAACGTTTTGGCGCACAATGTATCGTGGTCGCCATTGATGCCAAAAAAACCGGCGAAGATAAATGGGAAATTTTCACCCACGGCGGCCGCAAACCGACCGGCATTGATGCCTTGGAATGGGCAGAACAAATGGCCAATTACGGCGCAGGTGAACTCCTGATTACCTCAATGGATGCCGACGGCACCAAAGCCGGTTATGACATCGCCCTGATGCGTGCTATCAATGACCGCGTCACTGTACCGACTATTGCCTCTGGCGGTGTAGGAAATTTACAACATCTGGCGGACGGGATTATTCATGGCGGTGCTGATGCAGTATTGGCAGCGTCAATTTTCCACTTTGGTCAACATACCATTCCTGAAGCCAAAGCCTATATGGCAGCGCAAGGCATTGAAATGCGCCTTTAATTCAAAAACGAATTGGTATTTAAAAAAGAGCATCACAACGATGCTCTTTTTTATTTCTACAGGATAAGCCTAGGCAATAAATCATTTGGAAAATACTCTCATCATCTGTGGCACATCCGGATTTGCTCTAATGATGACTGCTTTGAAAAAGTATATCCATCGTTCTGTGGATTAAAGTAGAACAGCAAACACGACAAGAAAGAGTTAATAGAAAAGGGCTGGTATGTTCAAAATGATGTTTAGGGATTGTTATTGATCAATAGCCGCCGGACAAGGCGAAGCTTTCCAGTGCTGAGCAGCTTAAATATAAAGGACGTTATTTTCTTTCAATATTCACCCCAGTATGAGGATGAACAAGATCGCTCTATTTTGACCGATATTCAAAAGTAAAAATTAAATAAAAAAAAGGAGTCTCGCGACTCCCTGTAAAAACCAAGATTAGACCACAGCGCTTGGTATTCAAAATAATTCATTACACCTAAAACATATAAGTATGTGGCTTCACTCACCAACAACCGTGAATATAGGCCAAATCAAAAGGACAATATTGACAATACATCTGCATTTTATTGACAAATCACGACAAGAACCGGGTTTTAGCGATTTAATGGCCTATTTAAGTGATTGGTCGCAGGATTTTTAGCAATTTTAGCCGGAGTTTCTGCCCACTTGGCTGGAAAATAACGGTCTGCCCAATAGTTCAGTTTTTTCGAGATCGGTGCAGGCAATACCATACCTAAAGGGTTCTGCTCCTGTAAATCTGCGGAGGAAATCACCCGGGTACCCAGCAGATAGTCGAACCAGGGTTTGGTCACACACCAGTTGGCATCCTGATTACTATTCATGTGATGATCATAATGCCAAGGCAGCTTTTTTTTGGCCCATTCTGGCTCCAGATGGGCACGACGATGCCGATAATAATAATTGCCTGCACTATATAATACGGCCAGCGTCATCCCTTTGGAAAAAGGATAAAACGTCAATCCAAAGACTGTAGCAACCACGGCAAGAGAAGCAATTTCATTGCGGGTACGCCAGTTGTTCAGTCCTTCTACATAACCGAAATCGGAAAATTCCGTTTTACGCACAATGCGGTGATGTTCCCAATGCGAACACATGCTTTCTGGAACCGGACTATAGCGGCTCTGTCCTTGGCGGTGAATTCCATGTAACACATATTTATGCGCAAACCATTCAAATCCATTGGCAACGACGAGTCCTGCCAGAAAACCTTTCCACATGATCTTTTACCTCTTGGTCTATTTTTCAATATAGGCTAAGTAAAAAACTAGATATTGACCAAAATATTCAATATGATTGACAAAATACGACAAAATAAAAGAATTAAAAAATGCTGGTTCTAAAAAACTACGTAGGCTCGATATACGGTGGTTTAGGACATTTACTTTTGGACTATTATCAGCTGAAACAGCTCGAAGTCCCTGAGAAATTATTGGCCATTCAAAATCTGGAACGCTTTGATTTTACTCTGTGGCGTGATCTGCTGACGACACTTGATCAACAGCTGCAGCGCCCGGCTTTGGGCCTGGAAATTGCGCAACTGGTCGAGACTAAACATCTCGGGATTATCGGTTATCTGGCACTTTCCAGTGACACGCTGGGTGAAGCCTTCATGCGCTATCATGACTACCATCGCCTGATCTATGATGGTAGCCCGCTACAAATCCAGGGGCAAGGAGATCATCTTTCGATTGCCTGGGGTGAGGTTCCTTTTAAGATGAGTACGCAACTGACCGATGAAATCGCGATTGCACTCATGATCGAATTTATTAAATCGAATATTCTGGATAATAATCATCTGCATCTGCATGAAGTGCATTTTCAGCATCCAACACCCAAAAATATAGCATTGTATGAACAGTATTTCCGCTGCAAGGTTCGTTTCGGTCAAGCCAAGACTCAAGTCCTGATGCCGGTCAGCGAGCTGTCTACGCCTTTAAAACAGGGTGATCAGACCCTACAAAAGCTTCTGAAACAACAAGCTGAAGCTTTACTGGAAAAATCCCCCAATTCCACCCAAGTTGACCAGCAGTTACAGCAGGCGATTCTGGTGGGCCTGCAAAAAAACCAGTTCCAGATTGAACATATTGCCCAGCAAATAAAATTCTCTGTCCGTCAGTTACAACGACATTTGCAAAAGCAGGGTAAAACCTATCAGCAATGCATGCAGGAAATCCGCTCTATGATGGCAATGCAATATCTGAAAGATCCGCATTTAAGCTTACAGGAAATTTCCATGCTGCTTGGTTACTCCGAGCAGAGTGCATTTCAGCGGGCATTTAAGCAATGGACCCAGCTGACGCCACAACAATGGCGCTTAGAATCTTTGGCTCAGACAGCTTGAGACGCTGCAATGCTGAGACTAAAAACAGTAAAAAGCCCAATAGGAATATTGGGCTTTGTGTCTGGTTCCAGATGGAACATTCTCCAACAAATGAAAAAATCTTATAAAAATGGATTTTCAATTTCGTCCAGATCATCCCGCTGCAGCTTTTCTGGCAGATCTACAGTATTTTCCAGTTGCTGCACCACATCATTTACAAAAGCCTGCAAAACCTTGGCAGCCTTAAGACCTTCCTGATCCTTGGTGATCTGCAAGTTTCCATACAGGCTGACACAATCCAGATCATTTTCCAAGGTCAGATCATGAATGGCATGGGATTCACTGCCATTTTCAAATGCTTTAAACATATCCTCTCCACCTGTCTTTGTTATTTTCAATAATGGGTGAGATCGATGCTACTCGAATCCCACTTTTTTCAGCAAGTTTATTTCAATAACTGCAAAATATATTGCAATAGCGCATCTATCAGCTGTTTTATAATCGTATTTTGGGTGTCGTTATCGATTGCACCACCAGTCGCTGAGGACGTCGAGGTATTTGAACCTGAAGATTTAAACTCACGTTGCAGTGCCTGCAAGTTTTCTTTAGAGACGTCTTCCGCACACTGGCTTTCTGCATCCCAGTTAGAATATTCGATTTTCTGATTGGCTTTAACCGCCTTGGCCGTCAATGGCAAACGATAGGTATTGCGCTTCTGCTCTTCGGTCAATTGTGGGAACAGGTTAATTCCGAGCTGTTCCTCCAGATAACAGACACTAACAATACGCACTTTGAGCGAATTATCATTCGGCGCATAATAAGCACCAATCGCACCGGTTTTCGGCAGGTAAACTGCCTTATACACCGCCGTCGGTACAATCACGCCATTACCAATGGTTTTTAGTTTTTTCGCCGCAAATACCGGCCCGGTAACAACATAAGCATCCTGCTTCTGTTTGGTTACAATGGCACGGGTCGCTTCTTCCAGTTCACGCCAGACCTGCTGATTGTTTTTCGGTGCTTGCGGCACCATATTGGCCAGTGAGAAACTGTCCGACTGTGCAGCCTTATTGGGCATATCCGCATTTGGCGCCATATGCCCGCGATCATAACCGGAACCACGATAATCCGCCAACGTCGCCCGATGCGCAGGTTTGAGCTGGGTCTCTTCATGAAAATTATCTTGACGCGGAATTTTCTGGCTTAAGCGTGCCGGTGTGAGTGCTTCAGCCACCCAAAGTGGGGTTTTCGAAACACCGGAATAACCAACGTTAAAGCCATTAAAGCACAGTGAATAACTGTCTTTTTTCAGGCTGTCTTTCATCAGATACGGCGGAACATCACGATAAAACTGTGTCAGACAGGCGGAATCGGATGAAGATGGCAGAGACACCCATTGACTGATTTTTTCCTGACCAAAGGCGATGGCAAAACTACTCGAAGCCACCACACCCAGAATGACTTTAGTACTATTTTTACTTAAAAACTGAAAAAGAGAGTTCTTGGATTTACGCTGCTTCTTGGCCATTATTACACGTACTTTTTAGATCAATACCGATTTTTCCCGAGCTTAACAAGCTGTGTATATGAAGTATATCTTGACCCCGCCATTCGTTTACTAAATAAACAATAAGTATCTAAAACCCCGGCTAGTTGTAACAAACTGTCTAATTTTATTTCTTTTTAAATGAGGTTTCTCGGTGTTTGCGTAGCTTTGTTTGGCCCAGTGGATTGAGTATGTAAAGCTAACGGCCTATCTCAATTCGTAAAATTATTAGCAATGGTGTCAATCATGAATTCCAAACTCTCTAAAGCATTAGGTTTAGGATTATTCACAAGTGTGATGAGCGTAGCGGCATTTGCCGAGCCACCAGTTCAACCAGGTGAAACACTTGAAAGCTTGTCTAAAGCTAAAATTAGTACCAAGGTGAATGGTCAGGAAGCCTCTTTAGAAAGCTTGGTGAATTCTGGTCAGATCCGTCTGGTCGATCCGCGTGCAGCAGCACCGCAACCAGCCATGCCAAACACACAAGCACCAATGCCCAATGATCCAGCAATGACTCAGGCACCAAATTCAGGTACTGTTTCTCCTCAACCACCTGTCACAGAACCAGGTATGAATGAAGCAGAGGTGCCGGCCAATCTGGTTGAACCAGCCACTGAATCAGAAGTAGAAGCCAGCACGTCTATGACGACGCCTCAACCACAACAAGCACTGGAAGAACAACAAGCAGCTGTACCAGCAATGTCTGAAGAGCAACAGCAAGCCGCTGTAGTTGAAGCCAATATGAATGCACAAACTGAAATTGCAGCTCAAGCCGATGCAGAACCAGTGCTGATGGAACAGCCTTTGAATGCTGCACCTGAAGTGCCGGCTGCCATAGAACTTGAGCAATAATCCGAAGCTCAGTTATTCAGTGTGTCTCCCATAAAAAAACCAGAGTGTGCCTCTGGTTTTTTTATGCTTTTTAATTTTATTTACATCTGAATCTGGGTGCCCAGCTCGACCACACGGTTGGGTGGAATCTGATAGAAATCACTGACCGGACTGGTATTGCGCTGCATGGAAATAAACAGTTTTTCCCGCCACGGTGCCATACCCTCACCCACAGTATGCATAATCCGTTCACGTGAAATAAAGAAACTGATCTGCATCAGATCATATTCAAAATCCCATTTTCGATAAGCCTGTTGTAAAGCTACTGGAATATTGGGCTGATCCTTAAAACCATAATAGATAAATACCCGATAAAAATGCTCACTCAATTGTTCCAGTTCAACCCGATCTTGCTTAGCTACAAAGGGAACATCACGGGTAATGACCGTGAGCATAATATTACGTTCATGCAAGACTTTGTTGTGCTTGATATTATGCAGCATGGCATGCGGGACAATATTCGGTGTACCTGTCAGGAAAATGGCCTCACCTGGCACATATTTGGTACCTTCCCCCATTGAGATACTTTTAATAAACAGATCAATCGGCAAGGCATCCTGTTCCAGACGCTTCAAAACCAAAGCGCGTCCATCTTTCCAGGTCATCAAAATGATAAACAGCACGGCACCAATCAGAATCGGCACCCAGCCACCCGAGGTGATTTTTAAAGAAGTTGAGGCTACAAAGACCAAATCCAGAGCCAAAAATGGCACAGCAAACAATGCCACTTTCCAGACCGGCCAACGCCATAAACCATAAGCCAGAATCGAGATCAAAATGGTACCGCAAAGCATGGTCATGGTCACTGCGACCCCATAAGCACTGGCCAGATTGGCACTATTTTCAAACAGTAAAATCAGGATCAAGACCGAAATAAACAGCAGCCAGTTAATAAAGGGCAGATAAATCTGGCCACGTTCGACTGCCGAGGTATGCTTGACCGATAGACGCGGTAAATAACGCAGTTGAATGGCCTGATTGACCATCGAAAACACCCCAGTAATCACCGCCTGCGAGGCAATGACCGCTGCAGCCGTGGCCAGTCCAATCATCGGGAATAAAGCCCATTCTGGCAGCAGCATATAGAAAGGATTGGCCAGCGCTTCTGGACTGCGCAACAACAATGCGCCCTGTCCGGCATAATTCAGCAATAAACAGGGCAAGACAATAATAAACCAGGCCAGACGAATTGGCAGACGACCGAAATGCCCCATATCGGCATAAATTGCTTCCCCTCCGGTCATGGTCAGAATCACCGCGCCCATGGTCAGGAAAGCCACGTAGGGCTGATCAACCACAAAGTGATATGCCCAGTACGGATTCACCATCCAGAGGACAGACGGGGTCTGGATGATGCTCCACAAACCAAAACCGCCAATCGACAAAAACCAGAGCATGGTTAAAGGTCCAAAAAACTTGCCCATCGTGGCTGTGCCGTGTCGCTGAACCATAAACAGCCCGGCCAAAATCCCGATGGATAAAGGCACCAGCCACTGATTGAAAATGGGTGTGGCAATACTCAGGCCTTCAATGGCTGAGAGCACGGAGATTGCCGGGGTAATAATCCCGTCACCGAAAAATAACGATGCGCCGACAAAGCCCAAAGCAATCAGGAATATTTTCTTTTGATCAGAGATTCGTGTGGTACGCAGGTTTAATGCCAACAGTGACATGATCCCGCCTTCGCCGTTGTTATCAGCACGCATGATTACCATGACATATTTAAAGCTGATGGTAAGCATCATGCACCAGAAAATCAGGGACAGGATACCGAGTACAGAAGCTTCGCTAATGGCGAGATGTGCGGTGAGGAAGCATTGGCGCAGTGCATAGAGCGGACTGGTACCAATATCTCCGAAAACGACCCCAAGCGCAGCCAGTGTAATCACCGGGAGAGCTGCCTTTTGTGCAGTGCTTTGCATATATTGTCTTCGTTTTTTAACAAGCATTTTTGCGAATCATAGCACCGCATTAAAAGTTTTTCTGCAAATCAATTGTTTCAGCTTGGCACAGCTGGTTTTTTTCGCTATTATCCTCGGCCTATGGTGAGGTGTCCGAGTGGCTGAAGGAGCACGCCTGGAAAGTGTGTAAACGTTTATAGCGTTTCGAGGGTTCGAATCCCTCTCTCACCGCCAGAATTTAAAAACCCGAATCACATGATTCGGGTTTTTTTATTGCCTGAAATTCAAATTCGCATCTGCTTAGAATCATTAAACAATCCATCACCACCATGATTAAAGTTACTATGACCTAAGGAATATGGCTGTTCTAAGACGATTATTCCACCATATTTAAATTTTTCTTAAGCTTCCGCGCTTTTCTAGGTTCAATTTAAAAACTGGCATAAAAATAGCTTAATTCTATTGTCATCAAAGCTATGTTATGTTGCCTACAGAGGTGCTGAGAGGAGAATAAAAACCATAAAATAGAAAGAAATACAGGATTGATCGAGCCATTTAAACTTAAAGCTAAATAGATACACTGCTATTCGGAGAGCGAACATGAATAACAGCGCAAACTATGCAAAACAGATCAAAAATGCAAAACGTGGCGGTTATACCCCAACCATTGCCAAAGACATCAATAAACATAAAATTCAAAAAGCTCTGAGACTCATCGAACAGTGGAGAAGCCTCGCTCAAGAACTCAAACCTCAAATGCAGTTTGATATGGCCTTTACTTTAGAGGAATGTGCACAAGAATTAGACCAGATCCTAAAAAAGCGATAATCCCTTTTAAGCGATTGACCCATGCCAAACCCTGTACATTCACCCTCGCCCATATCTGCCTATATGGGCGTTTTCTTGATCTTTCGATAAAAGACAGTTTAGATAGAATGAACCGGAAAAACGGTAAATCGTACCAAAATAGCTTGAACGGTTGTTTTTTGGCTTGCGTAGCGAATGAATTTCTGTAAAATGCACTCCACCATGCCGGCATAGCTCAGTTGGTAGAGCAACTGACTTGTAATCAGTAGGTCCACAGTTCGAATCCGTGTGCCGGCACCATATCTTAGCCTCGCTTTTAGTGAGGCTTTGATGTTTCTGGGCTTGGTATTTTCAAACTTGAATTTTTCGACGTTTTCTTACGCTGTTTTAGTTCTTCGATTGTGCCGTTACCTGCACATATCTCACGATCCCTTCCTGATATAATTTTTGGCATAGCTTTGCTGTCATTTGAATTTTAAAATGATCCAAGCCTGAGCCTTGAATATGATGACCGGCTTGTTTTGAATTCAAAATTTTTTGTACATAATCCGCAAAGCCAGAAAATACCGGCTCGGATAGATCCTGAATCTGAATATTTTTAAATTCAAAACGATCCAGACACGCATACAGTGCACCAACAGACATTAATTCTTTTAAATTTATATCGGCAGATTTCAGTAACAGCTGATATTTACGCTTTTGAAATGAATTCAAATTTTGCCAACGTTCCGATAACACCAGATGATGAAAACCAATTCGTGCATTTGGCTTTAAAACACTGCTGATTTGTTGCAAAAGTAACGGAACCGGACTGTGATAAGCTGCATCCAGACACAGCACCACATCAAAACGCTGGGAAAATTGTAATTCGTTTAAACGCAGAAACGAGGCCTGATAGATGGCATTCAGTTCTGGCAGATGTTGCTGAATAGTGGCCACGCAAGCCGCTTGTACTTCGACACCGGCCAGATATTGCACTCGGTAGTGCTGTTGCCAGTGCAATAAACTTGCACCCTGACCACAGCCCAGATCCAGTAATTTATCTTTTGAATTCAAATTGACACACTGCGCAAGCTGATCGGCCAGCGTGCGACAGGCAGCAACATAATCCTGCTGTCCTGCCTGCCAATAGCCCAAATTACTCCAAGGCAATTGCGCCTGATCCCCCAGCGCCGCTGCATGAATTGCATATTTATGCTGAGGAAAGCGCTGACGCAGTGCCTGAAGCCATTGCATCAATTAATAACCCAGTTGCGGAGCAACCTCGACCACAGGTTTTAAACCCTGAAACGGTAAAGGCGCACCGAAAATTTCCGCAATCTTCATCGCTGAGGTCACAGCCGATTCCAGAATGGGCAAACCGTCACATGACCATGAACCGCAGAAAAAGACTTTGCGATTGGCTTCCAGATGACGCTGCTGTAATTCCTTGTTCAGCGCCACGGTATTGGCATCGACCACCGCACGCGTCAGCATGACCGAGGTAATCACTTTTTTCGGATCAATCTCGGTCACCGGACGCCAAGTCTGGAACACTGCCGACTTGCCGACCAGAGAAGGTTCAATCGAGTTGAGCCACACTGTAAATTGCTGACGGGTAAACTTACGATCCATCATATAGCTGAGCACAGCCCAGTCTTTACGTTTTGGCGGCATCACGCTGGCATCGGTATGAATCACCAGTTCACCCTGTTCAAATTTGAATTTCTTCAATAATTCAATTTCACTGGCAAACTGGGTTGGATCCAAGAATTGCTCAATTTTAGTGGTTGGCGTCGCGACAATAACCCGATCAAACAGTTTTGAATAACCGGCCGCATTTTCAACTTTGACCTGATCGCCCTGCTCTTGAACCAGTGTAATCGCTGAACCATCTTCAATATGAATACCTTCAACCAGTTTGTCGACCAGCGCCGGTGTTCCGCCTTGCAGGCGTAGTAAGGCATCGCCATCAGTCAATTGACGCAGGAAAATCAATAAAGGTTTCGCCGGCCATTCACCAATGGTTTTCGGATTGCAGGTACAAATGGTATACAGTACCGGCATTACGGCGCCATGCCAGAACACTTCTTCAATCTCGTTACGATTGATAAATTCTGCCAGGCTGATGTCCTGATTTTTCGACTTAAAAAATTTAGTTAATGCCACTTTGAGCTGCAACAGGCCCTTGACCAGACGCCAGCCGTACTGCTGCAAGCCTTTACGGTTATTGATAATTGGAATATTGCCGATACGGCTACGCGATGTGGTCAGCCAGGTTTCAGTTTTATCTTCAAATAACCAGCTGCAGGCCATATAGGTACGCACCGGATAAGTTTTAATGCCCAGATACGTGGCCAGACTCAGGGTGTTTTTCCACAGATAAGGATTCATCACACGTAAAGGTGCATCAATTAGCCCCCCTTCAAATTCAAGGCTATGACTGTCCATGCCACGACCTGGAAGTGCTTCAAAAATCGTGATGTGATGTCCTGCATCCTGGAGAATTCTGGCTGTTGCCAGTCCGGCCATGCCACTACCAATTACTGCGATATCCAAACTGATCATCCGTCATTGAAAAACTACAGAAATTATGTACCATGCGCCAATCAAACAGGTTATTAAAATCTTCCAGAATATATGTTTTTCGTAAAGGCAATTGGACGGGATAAAATCTGCTTTTCACTATTTTTTTGAACAGGTTACAAAATTCACCAAACTCAGGATTTTATTCATATTTTTTCCATATAACCAGAAAAATCACTTTAAAAACAAACATCTTAATTAACCATTTTTATAACCTTTGGTTGACAAACGCCCTTGAAAAACCTATGATTCACAGCATAATAAAACCATAAACCCATCAGATTCCACCAAGATGAGTTTATGCGTAAATTATTTAAAACGACAAGAAACTACAGCGCCTTATAAAATAAAAGCCTCTGCGAAAGCAGAGGCTTCTTTGTTTAACCGCTCGGTGTACTATTCAGCCTGCACCGCAATTTCACCAAATTTACCCTGATTAAACTCTTGAAATGCCTGCATAATTTCTTCCTTGCTGTTCATTACAAACGGGCCATAACCTTGAATGGGCTCATTGAGTGGCTCGCCTGTCAGTAACACAAACTGGGTATCCTGATAGGCTTGCAACTGAATCGCCGGATCTCCATCACGGGCAAACATTATAATTGAGCTGTCCAGGACTTTCTGGCTCGCATTGACCACCAGCTCACCCTTCAGCACGACTAACAGTGCATTATGCCCGGCAGGGATATGTAATGTGGTTTCATATTCCGCTTTCAGTTCACCATCCCAGACATTGATCGGACTAAAAGTATGAGCAGGACCTTGATGACCAGCAAACTCACCTGCAATCACCCGGATATGCCCCGCCTCTTCATCCATTTCAATCCGCGGAATAGCTGCCGCAGTGATCGCCTGATAACGTGGTGTGGTCATCTTGTCTTTGGCCGGCAGATTGACCCAGAGCTGTACCATTTCAAAGAGACCGCCATATTTGGCAAAATCTGGAGAATGAAATTCTTCATGGACTACACCTGAGCCTGCGGTCATCCACTGCACATCACCTGCCTGAATCGTGCCGCCACCGCCACTTGAATCTTGATGCGTCACTGCCCCCTGATAGGCTAACGTCACTGTTTCAAAACCGCGATGTGGATGTGAACCCACGCCATGTTGTACAGTCGTCGGATCAAAATGATAGGGCGCAGCATAATCCAGCAACAAAAACGGACTGATCGCCTGACCTAAACGGTCATAGGAAAACAGATTTTTGACCGGAAAGCCATCACCGACCCAATGCATGTTTTGATTACGGTAAACACCAATTACTTTTTTCATCTTTTAACTCCTATTACGATAGGATGAACATGCAGCCATTTTATGCCAGGCCAAGATGCGCTGATAGTCCTAAGCTGGAATACAGTATCTTATATATAAGACAATCTCTGCTTTAACTTCCCGAATTCAACACAAATAAACTAAAATTTTGGTCTAAATTTTTAATTATCCTATTTTTAAGATTATTTATCCCAGAATTTGGGCTTATTTTGTCCTGTTTTTAGCTCTAATATAAAAATCACCACGTCCCGGAACAGCCTGGGTTTGATCCAAGACAGGATGCTAATTTTATAGAGAGGAACAGAGAAATGGCAAAACCTTATGTACGTTTAGACAAAGACAATGCAGCCGTATTACTTGTAGACCATCAGACTGGTTTGTTGTCACTGGTTCGTGATATTGACCCAGATAAATTCAAAAATAATGTATTGGCGCTTGCGGCAGCAGCAAAATATTTCAATTTACCGACCATTTTGACCACCAGCTTCGAACAAGGCCCAAATGGTCCGTTGGTTCCTGAGCTGAAAGAGCTATTCCCGGACGCACCTTATATTGCTCGTCCAGGGCAAATTAATGCCTGGGATAATGAAGATTTTGTTAAAGCGGTAAAAGCCACGGGTAAAAAACAGTTGATCATTGCTGGCGTGGTGACTGAAGTGTGCGTTGCCTTCCCGGCGCTGTCTGCACTTGAAGAAGAATTTGACGTATTCATCGTGACAGATGCATCTGGTACCTTTAATCACCTGACACGTGATGCTGCATGGAACCGCATGTCACAGGCTGGTGCACAGCTGATGACCTGGTTTGGTCTGGCTTGTGAACTGCACCGTGACTGGCGTAATGATATCGAAGGTCTCGGCAGCTTATTCAGCAATCATATTCCTGACTACCGCAACCTGATGAATAGCTATAGCCAGAATACTGCACAGAAATAAACCATACACATCTCTAAAATAAGCGGCCTTCGGGTCGCTTTTTGTTGGAACAATTAAATTAATCTGGCTTGGAAACAGTTTAGCCTGGCCCGGATTTCCCCTATGATGGGCATTGTATGAACGCAGGGCGATTGAGGTGAAAGGTGCATTCTTTTGATGATTATTATTATTTTTATCTGGTGGTCAAGCATGGCGGCTTTAGTGCAGCCAGTGACATCTCCGGAATCACCAAGTCCAAACTCAGCCGACGTATTTTAGAGCTGGAAGCCCGTTTCAATGTCATCCTGATTCAACGCTCAACCCGACATTTTAAGGTGACCTCACTGGGCCAGGAATTTTTTGAGGAATGCGAAAAGCTGATTCAACAGGTGGAATGTGCCCGTAATGTCTTGCTCAAGCAGAAAAGTGAACCACAAGGCCTGGTCAAGCTGAGTTGTCCTTCGGTGATGATGCGCTACCAGATCCGCAGCCTGCTGAATGAATTCCTCAAGACTTATCCCAAGGTTCAGGTAGAAATGGAAATTACCAGCCGGCGTGTCGATGTGCTGCATGATGAGATTGACCTGGCGATCCGCACCAACTTTGAAGCCAATGAAGATTCCAGCATTGTCGTTCGCGATGTGATTAAAACCACGCATTGTCTGGTTGCCAGTCCGGAGCTGTTGCAAGGCCGTTCGATACACTACCCCACTGAGATCAATGACTTTCCGACCATCGTTTTAGGCACGCAGAAAAACCACTATCAATGGCATCTGCATCGTATCGACAGTCATGAACAGATGGATATCCCCCTAGAACCCCGCATCAAAAGCAACGATCTGGCCGGCGTATACTATTCTGCCCTGGATGGCCTGGGTATTGCCGATCTACCCTTGTTAACCGTAGAAGCAGATCTCAAAGCTGGTCGCCTGATCCATCTGCTGCCAGACTGGTGTTCCAATATGGGAACCGTACAACTGGTCTATGCCTCACGCAAAGGTCAGCGTCTGGTGATGGAAAAACTGATTGAGCATCTGGTCGAAGGCTTACGTGCCCGGGCAGAAGGTCATCAGGGCTATACCATTTAAATTGCGCTGTCATGCTGAGCAGCCAATAAAAAAATCCAGCACTGAGTGCTGGATTTTTTGCTTCGAAAGCAAGTGAGCGAATTAGATTTTACCCACTAAGTCAATTGAAGGAGCAAGAGTCGCTTCGCCTTCTTTCCATTTCGCAGGACATACTTCACCTGGGTGAGCGTGTACATATTGCGCTGCTTTCACTTTGCGAAGCAGTTCAGCTGCATCACGACCAATACCACCAGCATTGATTTCAACGATCTGGATTTTACCTTCTGGATCGATCACGAAAGTACCACGATCTGCCAGACCTTCAGCTTCAATCAATACTTCAAAGTTTTTCGCCAAAGTCCAGGTTGGATCGCCGATCATTGGGTACTGGATTTTACCAATTACGTCAGAGGTATCGTGCCAAGCTTTATGGGTGAAGTGCGTATCGGTTGATACACCATAAATTTCTACGCCCATTTTCTGGAATTCAGTATATTGATCAGCAAGATCGCCTAATTCAGTTGGACAAACAAAAGTAAAGTCAGCAGGATAGAAGAATACAACCGACCATTTACCTTTCATGTCCTGCTCGGACACTTCCACAAATTGACCCTTGTGGTAAGCAGTGGCGTTGAATGGTTTGATTTCAGTATTGATTAAACTCATGAGACCTTTCCTCGTATATTGGTGAGATTATTCATTCGATGAAGATAGAATACGAAAATTTCTTAAATAGGTAAAACCGTAAGTTTTTATAAAAATAATCGTTTTTTTAGATTTAAGATTTCTATGAGGATTACTGATCTGATTGATTTGCTCAATATGGAGCCTAGAATTTGGAACATAAGCCGAGCAGTTAAAATATAATTTTTTGCAACTTAGGTTAGCAATGATAAAGCTCTGAGCTCTATCAAAACTAAACAAAGCAAATTCAAGACATAAAAAAACCCACCGGATTCAGGTGGGTCTTGGATGAAGAT
This sequence comes from Acinetobacter sp. YH12208, assembly GCF_013418055.1. Classification (NCBI taxonomy): domain Bacteria; kingdom Pseudomonadati; phylum Pseudomonadota; class Gammaproteobacteria; order Moraxellales; family Moraxellaceae; genus Acinetobacter; species Acinetobacter sp. YH12208. Next base: position 145,331 of record NZ_VPCT01000005.1, on the reverse strand, counting down.
TTACCGTTTTGATAAGTTAAAACGGAAGATCATCATCTAAATCAGCTGCAGGCGCTGCTGTTGGTGCAGGTGCAGATTTCGGCGCAAAACCACTCGGATTATTGTTGCCATAACCACCACCCTGATTGTTATTGAAACCACCTTGCTGCGGCGCTGAACCATAACCCGACTGGGGATTATTGCCATAACCGCCACTTTGGTTGTTACTTGCCTGATTATTGTTATTAAAACGTGGCTGGTTAAAACTGTTGTCGCCCTGCTCGCCTTGTGAACGATTCGAGTCCAGCATCTGCATTTGATCACCACGGATTTCCGTTGTATAGCGCTCCTGACCATTTTGATCAGTCCACTGACGGGTACGTAATGAACCTTCAATATATACTTTAGAGCCTTTACGCAGATATTGCTGCGCAATTTCGCCTAAACGGTTATGCAACACGATACGGTGCCATTCCGTTTGTTCTTTACGTTCACCGGTACTTTTATCTGTCCACGAATCGCTGGTAGCAATCGAAAATTGAGTGAGAGAACCACCATTTGCAAAAGTTTTGGTTTCCGGATCTTTACCCAAAGTACCCACTAAAATGACTTTATTTACACCACGCATTTGCTGTTTACTTCCTATATATTTCTGTATTTTACTTTATAAGAGTTATGCTTAAATGGCTACCTCTTTACCTAACAAGTGCGTTAATTGTTGTCGCGAAGCATCATCAATCTGCTGTTTATCGACTTTTATATAGGCAACTTGCTGTTCAGCCATCACCACGACTTCTTCAATACCACGAATCGCCAAAAGCTGAGAAGTCCATTCGTCAGTTTGTCTGCTTTCCGGCAAACGCAGCACCAGTGATGAAAGATAGCGTGGCTGAGCTAGCCCGAAACTCATCAGCAGCCAAACAATCGCAATCCCGGTCAGGATACTCCAGCCCATCGAGGTATTATTGAGCAGCAACAATTGACCACCGATCATTCCCCCAAAGAAGGCACCCAAAAACTGGCTGCTAGCATTCACGCCCATTGCCGTCGCTTTAGACTGGATTGGCGCAGCTTTAGACAGCCAGGAAGGCAATAAGGCCTCCATCACATTAAAGGCAATAAAGAACAGACCCAGGCCAATGAGCAAGATATATTTGGATTCAAAACCAAAGACCATCACCATTAAACCCAGAATAATACCGCTAATCGCCACCAGAAAAATCGCGCGCATTTTGTGGTATTTTTCTGCCAGAATAATACTCGGAAAAGCAAAGAACAGACTTAGCACCAACAGGGGTAAATAGACCAAACCATGACTAGAAAGTGGCAGATCTGCAAACTCGATCAGCTGCGAAGGCACATAAATAAACATGGCTGTGAGCAATAAATGCAGGGTAAACACAGATACATGCAGACGATTCAGATCGCCAATCTGGAGCACCTGTTTCAGTTGGGTCAGATAACCCTGTTGAAAGTTTTTATGATGCCGCGTGACTTTAGGCACCATAAACAGCATCGCAATGGCAGCCAATCCCATCACCGTGGTGACCCAGAACAATCCCGAAATGCCAACCAGACCTGTCAGCCAAGGCCCGAGACTAAATGCCACCACAAAAGACAGACCAATACTCATGCCCATGATTGCCATGGCTTTCATGCGGTTTTCTTCACGCGTGACATCGGCCAGTAAGGCCATGACGACAGCGGATACTGCGCCACCGCCGGCAATGGCACGACCGATAATCACGCCATAAATGCTGTCAGACATGGCTGCAATCGCACCACCCAAGGCAAACAGCAGCAGTCCTAAAACAATCAAAGGCTTACGGCTGTAGCGGTCTGCAATCAGGCTAAATGGTATCTGTAATAAGGCCTGAGTCAAACCATAGACCCCGACCGCCAAACCGATCAGTGCAGGCGTTGCATCGTCATAGGCCTGCCCTGCCACAGAAAACACCGGGATAATCATAAACAACCCCAACATGCGCAGTGCAAAAATACTGCTCAGGGCAAAGGTTGAACGACGTTCTAAAGCATTCATCATAAATTATGGCGATTGGGTTAATTAATCTGGAGCCCAGATTATAGGACATTCAGCTCATGAAGAAGACATGAATTTTATTTGAAATAAAGATGATGCTGATCTAAAAATAAAAAAAGCGCAGCCGGAGCTACGCTTTTTATACTGCCATTTCAGTCAAATGGACTTATTGACCCAGAGCTGCCTGACGTTTTTTGTACTGAATGGATGCGATAACCGCCCAGACAATAAATGCCACACCGATCAAACCGGTCACCACTTCAGGAACATGTAAACCTGTACCGCTGGCAATCATAATAAATGCCAGTGCACCAATCGCGTAGTGCGCACCATGCTCCAGGTAGATATAAGCATCTAAAGTGCCTTTTTCGACCAGATAAATCGTAATCGAACGGACAAAGATCGCACCAATGGCCAGACCGAGCATGATCACGACAACATCTGAAGTAATCGCAAAGGCACCAATCACGCCGTCAAAACTGAAAGAGGCATCGAGGACTTCCAGATACAGGAAACCACCAATACCCGCTTTGACGACACCTGTTGGAGCGCCATTGCTGTCATGACCAACGGCATTACCATGTTCATCAATTTCTGGCTCGCCACCGAGTAAATGGCTCAAGACCTGAACACCAATATAAATCACGATACCCCAGATCCCTGCCATGGTCACCACCAGACGCTTCGCTTCGTCGACATTGGCTGCCATAATCAGCAAAGCCACCAATGCCACGAATACCGACAAAGCCGGGACGCTGGCTAAATTTGCCAAACGGCGTTCAATCAGACGGAACCAGTGGGTGTCTTTTTCATTATCTAAGAAGAAGTTTAAGAACACCATTAACAAGAATGCGCCACCAAATGCCGCAATTTCCGGATGATGTTCCATTAAACGTGCGGAATATTCTTTCGGATCATTCAATGCCAGTTGAATCACTTCAACAAAGCCCATATCTGCCGTTACCGCCACAATCACGATCGGGAAAATCAGACGCATACCGAAAACAGCAATCAAAATCCCCACGGTCAGGAACAGCATTTTCCAGAAATGATCCCAATGACGTAGTACCGAGGCATTGACCACAGCATTATCAAACGATAACGACACTTCCATAACAGCAAGAATGGCTGTAATGGTCAGTACCGTAAACATGGTCTTTAAGCCTGCTTCAGGCCCGTGGGTATAGCCCCAATATGCAGACAAACCAAGACACACGATCGTAAATACAATTGAGAAACCAAAATGTTTCAACATACACAACGACCTTGGATAAATTAAATAAATATATTGCGACCAGAGGACAGCAATATGAATGGAAAAAGTTGGGCTAATTATGAAACTTTTAGCGCATAAACCAAAGCACTTCCTGAGCTGTTTTAGCTTACTTTCTGTTTCTAAAATCTGCCGTTCTTTTAAACAGCCCGATCTTTGCTATAGTGCTGCATGGTTTAACTTGAACTGCGAAGGATTTCCGCATGAGTTTTTCACAAGAGCTATGGCAACGTAATCTAGGGCTTTATCAGAAGACCCTGGCTCTGCCCTTTAATCAGCAACTGGCACAAGGCACATTAAGCCGTGAGGCCTTTAGTCATTATGTGATTCAGGATGCACATTATTTACTGGCCTATGGCCGTGCACTGGCAGTCTGTGCCGCCAAAGCATTTGAGGCAGATGATGTGATTCAGTTTGCTGAAGCCGCCAAAATTGCGATTGTGGTGGAGCGTAGCCTGCATGACGGTTTTATGCAGGATTTTGGCATTAGCAAAGACCAGTTCGAAACTACTCCTCTGACGCTGGCTTGCCATCATTATACCTCTTATCTCACTTCAACTGCCTGGTCAGAAAGCTACCCGGTGGTGCTGGCCTCGTTACTGCCATGTTTCTGGATTTATGCAGAAGTCGGCAAAGATATAGTCGATAATTCTGCACTGAATAATCCTTATCAGGCCTGGGTGGATACCTATTCAGGCGAAGAATTCCACACGGCTGTGCGTAATGTAATTGCGACCATTGACCGTGTTGCGGCGCGCGTTGATGCCGATACGCTGGAAAAAATGCACCAAGCTTATACGCATGCGGCCCGTCTGGAATGGTTATTCTGGGACAGCGCCTTTGAGCAACGCCAGTGGCCTGGTCTGGACCAATAAGATGCACAAAAAAAGTCCTGTTTAAGACCGAAATGCCAGTCAGTTAAGAAATTGACTGGCATTTTCTTTTTTAAATTCATAATTATATTTAATAGCTGGAAAAGTCACCCACTGGGCAAAACCAAAGTAACAACTGATTTACAGGTTTTTTAATTTAAAACCTTAAGACTCCGTCGTGGATGACTAAAAAATTAAAGAGTCTATTTCTAAACGCCTTAACTGATCAGTATTACTGTTGAAGATTGGGCTTCTTTATCTTATCGATTAAAATCGGATCTATTGTCATCAATTGATCATAAAAACGGCTTAGTCTGGGAAAAGAACAACAAAACTGCTGAGTGGCGAGTAAGCTAAACCTATAGCCAAATCCTAAAAACTATAGAACAATAGAGATATGGGATATTCAAAAGATTTTAAAGACAAAGTCATAGAAATTATGATTCGAGATGAAATGTCTGTGCGAAAAGCAGCACAGCATTTTAACATCTGTATACAGACGATTCAGAACTGGAAAAAGTCCACTACAAACAAACCTATTCCTGGCCGTCCAGCTAAAATTAGCAGAGAGCAAATATTGAAGGATGTTGAACAATATCCTGATGATTATCAGTATGAGCGAGCTGAACGTTTAGGAGTAAGCACTCATGCGGTATTTAATGCGTTACATGCCGCAGGAATATCGCGTAAAAAAAGACGTTAAAGCATCCTAAAGCAGATCAAAATCAACGTCAGCAATTTCAAAATCTCATAGAGTGTTTAGAAGGGAAATTGCCTCTGATTTACATAGATGAAAGTGGTTTTCAAAGTGAAAGTACCAGAACCCATAGTTATAGCCTTCAAGGAACACGTGCTGAAGGTAAATTTAACTGGCAGTTGAAGAATTGCAGTAATGCGATCGGTGCAATCATTGAAAATAGATTACTGACAGTTGGTGTGTTTAATTTTTCAGTGAACACAGAAGTATTTGAATGTTGGATTGAACAGGATTTATTACCTAAGTTGAAAGAAAGCAGTGTTTTGATTATGGACAATGCGACCTTTCACAAAGGGAAAAGACTTCAGGAGTTGGTACGTTGTGCAGGCCATTACATTGTGTGGTTTCCTAGATATAGTCCAGATTTAAATCCAATAGAAAATATGTGGTCGCGAGTCAAGGCAATTCGAAATAAGTTTAGAGTTAAAGATATTGATAAATTATTTAAAGATTACTGTAATGATTTATTTGGTATTTAGCTATAGCTATTCGCCACACATTGCCGCATAATAAATGAGAATAATTATCATTTAATAGTTTAGTCCCAGAAAGAGGCATCAGATATGGACACTTTAGGTACCGAGGCGATTCGGGCATTTTTTACGGTGCAATGTTGCTGGTTGAATAATGAAGAAATTTATCTGGAACAGGGCTGTCTGGATTGTGGTTCAGCAGCAACTTACCTGATTTACCATACCAACACGCATATCCAGAAACATCTGCTGAAATTTATTGAAAAGTACCGCTGTCATCAGGCCCGTCGTAATGATTTGCTCGACCTGGATTTTTTCGAACAAGACTATGAGGGCTTTTTGCAAATTCTGGAAAATGAAGTTAATTTCTATGCACGTCTGCATCATGATATACCACGTGACACCTGCTTTGAGGATGTTGAATCGATCTTTGAACGCCGCTATGCAGCGGCTTGTTAAGAACTTCCCTCACGTCTAGTCATTCTGAACAGTGAAGCGATCTACTGTGATATTTCTCGGTATTGTGATGAATTGACCAATCACCGACATAACTTGACGTTTAAAATACTTTTATTTGCACTTGAACATTTTTCATCCGGTATCATATAAGGGTTTTTGATGAATATTCTAGGATCCTTGCATGAGCCAAAGCCACATCCGTATTCGAGGCGCACGTACCCATAACCTGAAAAATGTGAACCTTGATATACCACGCGACAAGTTTGTGGTGATTACGGGACTGTCTGGTTCAGGTAAGTCCTCGCTTGCCTTTGATACCTTATATGCCGAAGGTCAACGCAGATATGTGGAATCGCTGTCTGCCTATGCACGCCAGTTCCTTTCACAAATGGAAAAACCGGAAGTCGATTCGATTGAAGGTCTCAGTCCAGCCATCGCGATTGAACAGAAATCGACCAGCCATAACCCGCGTTCTACCGTGGGTACCATTACCGAAATTTATGACTACTTACGTCTGCTGTATGCACGTGTCGGTACGCCCTTCTGTCCAGAACATGACCTGCCGATGGTGGCACAAACCGTCACGGAAATGGTCGATGCAGTCAAAGTGCTGGAAGAAGGCACAGCCTTGATGCTGCTTGCCCCGGTGGTGCGTGAGCGTAAAGGTGAATATACCGCCTTATTTGAGCAGTTACAGAGTCAAGGTTTTGTCCGTGCCCGCGTCGATGGCGAGATTATGGAAATTGATCCGCCACCAGAACTGGACAAAAAGAAAAAACATACCATTGAAGTCGTGGTCGACCGCTTTAAAGTCCGTGATGATCTGGGCAACCGTATTGCAGAAAGTTTTGAAACTGCACTGCGCCTCGGTGGCGATATTGCGATTTTATCCTGGATGAAGGATGAACATGATGATCGGGTATTTTCTGCCAAGCATTCCTGCCCGGAATGTGACCGCGCTGTCGCAGAACTGGAACCGCGTTTATTCTCGTTCAATAACCCTTTTGGTGCCTGTCCGGTCTGTGATGGTCTCGGCACCCGCAGTCATTTTAGTGCCGATAAACTGATTCCCAATCCTGAAGTCAGTGTCAGTCAGGGTGCGATTCGTGGCTGGGACCGTCAGCGTCCTTATTATTACGGCATGATCCAGAAAGTCGCCGAGCATTTTGGTTTTTCTTTAGAAACGCCGTGGAATGAACTGGATGCCGACACCAAGAAAAAATTCCTGTACGGCACCGGCAAAGAAAAAATTGATCTAAGTTATATCGATGAGCGTGGCCGTCGTCATAATCGGGTGATTCCGTTTGAAGGGATTTTGCCGCATCTGGAACGCCGCTACCGTGAAACTGAAAGTAATTATGTGCGTGATGATCTGGCGCAGTATCTGTCCAATGCTGCCTGTGATGCCTGTGATGGTTCACGGCTGAATGAAATCTCGCGGAATGTGAAAATTCTGGACAAGACCATTGCCGACATTACCCGCATGTCGATTGGTGATGCCGAAAGCTATTATCAGGACATTAACCTAGAAGGCGCACGCGGAGAAATCGCCGACAAGATTTTCAAGGAAATCCGTGAACGTCTGCACTTCCTGGTCTCAGTCGGTCTGAATTATCTCAGCCTGTCGCGTTCTGCCGAAACATTGTCGGGCGGTGAAGCACAGCGTATTCGTCTGGCTTCCCAGATTGGTGCCGGCCTGATGGGCGTGATGTATGTGCTGGATGAACCCTCAATTGGTCTGCATCAGCGTGACAATGACCGTCTGCTGCAAACCCTGATCCGTCTGCGAGACTTGGGCAATACCGTCTTGGTGGTCGAGCATGATGAAGATGCAATTCGTGCCGCCGATCATATTATTGATATTGGCCCGGGTGCAGGTGTACATGGTGGACATGTGATTGCTGAAGGGACTTATGATGAAATTCTGGCCAATCCTGACTCGCTGACCGGACAATATTTGTCTGGCAAGTTAAAAATTGAAGTGCCGAAAAAACGGATTCAGCCACCTAAACCTGAAGAACAGATCAAGCTGATGGGTGCATCTGGGCATAACCTGAAAAAAGTCGATCTGACCATTCCTTTGGGCATTATGACTTGTGTTACCGGGGTATCGGGTTCGGGTAAATCGACCTTGATTAACCGGACATTGTTACCTTTGGCGGCGACCCAACTGAATGGTGCAACCACTTTAACATCGGAAAAGTTTGAATCGATTGATGGCTTGCAGTTCCTCGACAAAGTCGTCGATATTGACCAGAGTCCGATTGGACGAACCCCACGTTCCAATCCGGCCACTTATACCGGTTTATTTACCCCGATTCGTGAACTGTTTTCACAAACTCCGGAAGCCAAAGCACGTGGTTATGCCGCGGGTCGTTTCTCGTTTAACGTGAAAGGTGGTCGCTGTGAAGCCTGTGAAGGCGACGGCATGATCAAGGTGGCGATGCATTTCCTGCCGGATATGTATGTGCCTTGCGATGCCTGTCATGGCAAACGTTATAACCGTGAAACGCTGGAAGTGAACTATAAGGGCAAGAATATTTCCGATGTGTTGCAGATGACCGTTGAGGATGCCATGCATTTCTTCGATGCCATTCCCGTCATTCACCGTCGTCTGGAAACATTGCATCAGGTAGGTTTGGGTTATATCCGTCTGGGTCAGTCTGCGACCACTCTTTCTGGTGGTGAAGCACAGCGGGTCAAACTGGCGCGTGAGCTGGCCAAACGCGATACCGGTCAAACCCTGTATATTCTGGATGAACCGACCACGGGTCTGCATTTCCATGATATTGCCAAACTGCTGGATATCCTGCATCAGCTACGTGACAAAGGTAATACCATTGTGGTGATTGAGCACAACCTGGATGTAATTAAAACCGCAGACTGGGTCGTAGACCTTGGCCCTGAAGGCGGTTCTGGTGGCGGTATGATTGTCGCGGAAGGTACACCTGAAGAAGTCGTGAAAGTCAAAGCGTCACATACGGGTAAGTTTTTGAAAGCGTTATTGAAATAAGCTATCCAAGATTTATCAGCCCTTCTTTTATCAAGGAGGGCTTTTTATTTTTCATGATCCTATTGAACGAATTTCTTCAGCCAATTGTGCCAATATTTGATCATCTACCTTTTTAGCATCATGAGATGAGATATAACCTTCATAGGCATCAAAATACTTATCTATTGAAGAATGAATTGGCTGCCAGTTTTCATGCGTCTTTTTAGTCTGATGCATTGGAAATAATTTGGCATGAACATGACCAACTTAAGTCTAAAGATCATCCAAATTAAATCACATGACTGGCAACATGGATGTTGCCCGTTTGACTGTGCTAAAGGGACTTAGCATCAGTCGAACAAATGCATTTGGCTACTTTTGTGCAGTCAAAAGTAGAGAAGGAATCTTTTAGACTAAACCTCAGCCACCACATTCCGTCCCTTCGCTTTGGCTTTAAACAAAGCATCATCGGCATTTGACAACAAAGCCATCCAGGAAACAGCCCCAATCGCCACCCCGATACTGACCGAAATCTGGATCTCATCTCCTAGCGCAGTCAGAATATAGCGCTCAGCCACTTCAGCCCGGATTTTATCTGCAACGATCAGTGCCTGATCCATCTCAATATTTTCAATCAGTACCAGAAATTCATCGCCACCATAGCGCACCAGCAAATCCGTCGCCCGAACATTGGCCTTTAAACGTTCGGCCACCAGTTGAATCACCTGATCACCCACAATATGCCCATACCGATCATTCACCTGTTTAAAATGATCAATATCGATAATCATCAAACAGGTTTGGCTCAGTTGGCCCGGCTGATTTTCCAGAAAACGGATATATTCTTCTAGCGCGAAACGGTTGGATAATCCGGTCAAAGAATCGGAATGGGCAATATTCTTTAAACGGAACTCTAGCGCATCACGTTCTTGCAACATCTGTTGCAATTTCTGAATGGCAGCGAATAAAGAATCAGAATGATTCACTTCACGCAGCCGCATATCAATTTTCTGACGACCCGAGTTTTTAGACAAACTCAACAACATGCGGCGTGCCTGAATTAGCGGCAGAAAAACCTGTTTACGTGCAAAAATCATGGTTGAAATCGCGGTCAGCAATGAAATCAGCGATACCAACACGCTCCAGATCAAACGCTGCATATTGCTGTTCATCTCTTGAATAGCGGCATCTCTGCTATATTGCAGCAGGTAAGTTTGCAGGTCTACCACAGTCGCAAATTTATCTACGATCGCTTCAGTCAGCTCTGTTCCGCTCAAACGGTAGTCACGTTGCTCCAGACTGTCACTGATCAGCTCACTCACAATCGGTAAGCCTTGCTGAATAAACTCGGTTTCTACCCGCCGATGTAAACGGATGAATTCCTCAGTCTTATCTTGAACAGGTTGAATGGTATCAATCAAGGCCCACAAATAACGCACCTGATGTTGGGTCTGTAAAGAGCGGGTAATATTTTCAGTGGGAAGCGGAGCTTCAAAAGTCACATGTGCCATGATAGACGAGGCCACACGACCGGCCTGATCACGTAAATCTGATAAAAATAGAATCTGGCTAATATAGTTATTCAGAGGGGTCGATGAGCTATCTGAAGCCACCGCCACGTCACGCAAAAGTTCACGGCAACTTTCCCAGGCAGCAAACATCGCCAGAATCGCCTGATCAAGTTCCTGAGCACTGCGCAGCTGACGCGGCATCTGGGTATAAGCATCAACCTGTGCACGCCCTTTTTTCAAACTATTCTCAAGCTGTGAAAGTTGCTGACTCAGGTTGTTAAAACCGACCTCCGTCAAGACATCAGCCGTCTGGGAGAGCTGCCGATCCACCTGTTGACGGTAGCTGATTAACTCTTGCTGATGCTGGGCAAATTCCTGCACCGAACTGGACATGGCCTTATTGGCAGGCGCACGCTCACGCGAAATTTTATTTGCCAGGTCAGCGACCTGCTGCAATGCATTCAATTGTTGATAGGTTTGTCTGGATTTTAAATAACTTTGACTGCTACTCACAATTAAGGGAATACAGATACAAAGTAAACATAAAATAATAATCGACATCGACCAGTACAAACGTTTACTGATCCACTCAGAGCGTAAGGTATTCATGCTGTTGTATTACGCCCCAATATGACAAGCAAAGCTAAATAGATTGATTATTATACAAATAAAATGAAATACTCTTAAAGTAGGTAATTCAACTTAGTTAATGTTTTTTCTATATTTTTTTGATTTTAATTTTTAAAAGCGCTACTTTTTAAATTCAGGCTAAAGTTTTATGGGTTTTATCCTACAAAAAATACAACACAAATACAGGACTTTTAAGCATTAAAAAAAATATCAAAACTTGCTTTCCGCACTATTTACACATGCAACAATTGGGTGCATAATGCACCGCATTAGGGCGAGTTAAATTATTCCTCAGCAGATATTTTAGTTTACCCGCAAATTTTGGCGAAAAAACCCCAGTTTTCTATGAAAACTGGGGTTTTTTTTAGTGCTTATATTTTTAGGTCATCTATTAATGAATTAATATGCACCATTTTAGTGCTTTATTTTTACTATTTTTATTGCTGAAGTTCATTGCTACAGAACAGTTTCTATCTTAGAAGATGAATAGAAAGTAAATAAAAAATGCGGATAAAAAAAAGCCCAACCTTGGGGAAAGCTGGGCCAATAAAAAAATTGTGGAGAATCACGTTAAATCATAATGAAACATGAACTTTAACCTGATACTGATATTATGTAAAAATCTATTAACAATGTAAAGCCGATTGGCCTAGTCGAGATTAAAAAGCATCACATTTTGGTTCAAAAAAGAGACACCTATTACAATTCTAGAGAAATTCTGCATTAAATTTGTACAATTTATAATAAAGCGTGATGAATTATATAATTCATCTTATATTTTTTGACATATTTATGAATTTATCCTTAAAACATAAATTGAATTTTACGATAAAAAATAAATAATCAATTTAATTAATGAATAATAATATCCACACATTTTCTTCTTAATCTTTGACGTAGTGTTCTATTTTTAAGCTCTAGCTTTTTGTTATAAAACAAATTTTACATAAAATTCAATTTCAAGCTAAATAGATGAATATTACACAAAACTAATACATTATTTTAAGACGAAAAAATACTAAATTCAAAGCGGATTGACTTAATAAATTGTTACAATACAATACGTTCTATGTTGTACATCTTTTGTAACAAAATGGTAAATATCATGAAAAAACTAGGTTTAGCCACTGCTGTATTATTAGCGATGACCGGTGCTCAAGCATATCAATTCGAAGTTCAAGGTCAGTCAGAGTACATCGATAACACTGCAAATGACAAAGACTTCACTGGTGCTGTTCAAGGTACTTATTACTTCAAAGATGTAGATGCGTCTAAAGGTCCTTTAGCTGAAGCTGCCTTCCTAAACCAAGCGTCTAATGTTGCTCTAGCGTATAGCTATGGCGAAAATGGTCAAGAAGAAGCTGGACGTTCACGTACTGTAAATCATACTTACGGCGTAAAAGGTGAAGCTTACGTTCCAACTTCAGTTGTGCCTGTTTATGCAAGCGCTTCTTATAGCCATACCATTGCTGATAGCAAAACTGCTAACGCAACTGACGATCAAGGCGACCGTTATGCATTAGAACTTGGTGCTTTAGTTGCTCCTAACTTCTTAGTTGCTGTTGGTTATACCAGCGTTGCTGACCAAGCTTCTTTAGATGCATTCAATATTGTGTCTAACGGCGTTGCTAAAGCTGCTCTTGAATCTGCAACAATTGCTGATAAGACAGATGCGATCACTGCACGTACTAAATACGTTGGTGCAATCGACGGTACTAACATGTCAATTGGTTTTGAAAGCGGTTTAGTTTATGGTGAAGATACTGCCTACAACTTAGGTACAACTCTTTTCCTTAACCCACAGTTAAGCGTTGGTGCTTCTTATATGGAATCTAGCTTTGCTGGTTCTCCAGACAAAGCTTGGGGCGCGAACGTAAACTACTTCATTACTCCTGCTGTTGCAGTTGGCGCATCTTATGTAAATGCTAACTACGAAGCAAATCTTGCGCAAACTGCTCAAGTTCGTGATACTCAAACGATCGGCGTAAATGCCAAATTCCGTTTCTAATTTCTGATTAGATTCTGAATCAAAAAAGGACGCATATTGCGTCCTTTTTTATTGTTTTATGACTTCATTTACTCAGGCGTACGTACCAGACTCAAGAAGTGCAAATGACGTTCATATTGGTCAATGATGTCCTGCAATAGATCTTCTTGCGTCCATTCCATCACATCATAGCCCTGCCCGCCTTCTCTTAAAAAGACTTCTGCCTGATAGGAATCTACGCCCGCATTCTCCAGTTCAGACATAAAACTTGGACTTAAAGTCTGAGTGGCATTGACCTGATAGATAAAATTAATTTCATCCTGATGATCAACACGGAGCTGTATACCGTCTTCTAGCGGGCTAATCGCTACATGTAATCGGCGCCGTTTCAATTCACTTTGAAAGCTGAGAAATGCGTTATTCACCGTATTGTGAATATACTGCTGCACCTCTTCCTGGGTATGCGGATAATGCATAATCAGGCCTAATCGCTGTTGCCAACTACGCGGATTCTGAATTGCACGCGGGGTAATCCGTGCGGCTTGCAGCGCATGCATTTTGGTAACATCCAGATGTAAGGCTTTGATTAATCCCCAGCACATCAGCAGCATAATGAAGGTAAATGGCAAGGCGCTCATGATCGTGGCCGATTGCAAGGCTTCTAAGCCACCCGCCAGCAAGAGGATGATGGCTAACAAAGCCATGAGCACGGTCCAGAATAGACGCTGCCAGGTCGGTGAATTTTCACTTTTTGCTGTCAGATAATCAGTCACCAATGCCCCTGAATCGGCAGAAGTCACAAAGAACAGCATCACTAGTAAAGTCGCAATGATACTGGTTACTGAGCTAAAAGGCAGATTAGCTAAAAATTCGAATAGAGCCACAGATGAATCACGCTGAACTGCTTCTAGCAAGCTGGTATTGGCTTCATGCATAATGCTATACAGCGCAGCATTGCCCATAAAGCCCATCCAGATCAGGGTAAATCCAGTCGGGATCAGCAATACACCCACGATAAATTCACGAATACTGCGCCCTTCCGAGACCCGGGCAATAAACATCCCGACAAATGGCGACCAGGAAATCCACCAGGCCCAGTACATGATGGTCCAGCCCCCAATCCAGCCACTTGGCTGATAGGCATACAGATTAAAGGTCATACTGAACAGATTTGAAACATACTGGCCGGCATTCTGAATAGTCGTCTGTAACAGATAAATACTCGGACCTGCCACAAAAACAAAAATCAGCAACAGCAGTGCAAGTACCAAATTTAGTTCAGATAAACGTTTAATTCCTTTGTCTAATCCAAAAAATACGGAAGTCGCCGCCATGGCACTGACCACAATAATCAAAATGACCTGAGTACTGGGTGCCTGTTCAATGCCAAACAAATAGTTCAAACCTGAATTGATTTGGGTCACCCCGAAACCAAGCGTGGTGGCCACACCAAATACCGTACCAATGGTGGCAAAGGTATCGACGCCATCTCCAATCGGACCATAGATCTTTTGACCAATCAGTGGATACAAGGCCGAACGGATTTTTAAAGGCAATTGATGCCGGTAAGCAAAATAAGCCAAGGATAGGCCAACAAGCGTATAAATAGCCCAGGCATGTAAGCCCCAGTGGAAAAAGGTGACCCGCATAGATTGTTGTGCAGCCAGTACAGTTTCCGGTTCACCGGCAGGTGGCGTGACATAATGCATCACCGGTTCGGCCACGCCAAAGAACATCAGTCCAATCCCCATTCCTGCGGTGAATAACATCGCAAACCAGGAGGCACTGCTATATTTCGGCTGGCTATGGTCGGGTCCCAGTTTGATTTTGCCCATATCCGATAGGGCAATATAAACCAGAAGGATGAGAAATATCGCCACCGACAATACATAGAACCAGCTAAAGGAGGTGGTAATCCACTGGTTCAGTTGCTGGGTGAAAACTGAAAAAGCATCGGGTGCAAATACGACCAACGCTAAAAATATCGCAATAATGGCGACAGTACTAATAAAAACATTTGGATTGATATTGGCAAACCAGGATGGTTTTGTGGAAGGCATACCTCCTCCATTTTTTAAAAATTGGATCGACAAACAGCGTCAAATAATTATTGGTAAGGTCAAAATGATCAGACAGATTCAGTCTATGGAAGCTAGATCTCCTGCTATTTTAGGATGTTACACAAAATAAAGCCGTTAAGTTACTGTAACCAATACAATAAAAGGATGAACTTCATTACTCAGGCGGGTTTTCTCTATTTTTCACGTTCTTTTTATGAGGTAGACGTGCGATATATTGCAAGGCAATTAAGCGGGATACAATCAGCGCCAGATACATCACCCCGACAAACATCTGGATAATTGCCAGCATCCGTGCCAGCGGACTGACCGGCATCACATCCGACAAGCCCGTGGCGGACTGGACACTAAAGCTGAGAAAGATCAAATCTAGCCAAGGCTGATGGGCTTGCAAGTCAGGATCTGAAAAGCTGTAAGGCACCCATAACTGGCAGACACTATAAAGAAAAGCAAAGCCCCAGGCCAGTAAGGTAAATACCGCTCCAGCTGCAAAGAGTTCATCTTTGGTAAGATAGCGGTCATGAAACATATAACGCAACAGGCCATAAGCAGCACTAAAATATGCACTGGCTTCAAACAGATTCGCCGTCACATAGACCCAGGTATAGCGCAGGCCCAAAACAATCAGTGAAGAAAATAGAATTGCGCCGGCCACAAAGCTGAGTCCTAAAATGGTAAACATCGGCGTCTGGCGAATGACCTTGGCAATGACCAGTAACACCAGGACACCGAGCATCCAGGTGATTGCCCGATAGGGCAGGTTTTCATAACTCAACATGGACAAGATCAAAATCAGCAATTGTAAACAAAGCAGCCATGCTGAGGGCAGATGGGTAAAACTGTGCCAGAACTGCTGCAAAGATTGCTTCATACTGCCCTTCTTGTTTGTCTAGTCATGCACGCATGTATTGTTATTTTATCAGGCTTAACATAGCATGATTAAAGCAGTATATAGCTGTACGATTTATATGCAAAGATTGAAAAAATCAAAGTAAAATCTAGCGCACCCAAATTCAGTACGGCGCTTGCTCTAAAAAATTTGGAGCATAAGGGCATAAAAAAAGTCCCTTACGGGACTTTTTTTGCAGGATATCAAATCTTAGTGATCTGATGCTCCTGAGATACCGATACCGGTTTGTGAACGTACAAACTGAGCATCAAAGGCTTTGCGTTCTGCTTGAGCCTGTGCTGAATTATCTGTCACAGAGAACAACCAGCAGCAAAGGAATGACAATGGCATCGCAAAAATTGCAGGACCATTGAACGGGTTCACTGGCGTATCAGAAATACCCAAAGTATCGACCCATACTGCTTTAGACAGCACAATCAAGGTTACTGCGGTTACCAGACCTGCAACACCACCAATCACGGCACCACGTGTCGTCAAGCCTTTCCAGAACATAGACAATACCAGTACCGGGAAGTTGGCACATGCCGCAACCGAGAATGCCAGACCGACCATGAAGGCTACGTTTTGTTTCTCGAACAGAATCCCGAGAATCATCGCGAAGATCGCAAGACCTAAAGTTGCAATTTTAGACATACGTAGTTCAGATTCAGGCGTGGTTTGGCCTTTCTTCAAGACGTTGGCATACAAGTCATGCGAAATTGCTGAAGCACCTGACAGGGTCAAACCAGCAACGACTGCAAGAATCGTGGCAAATGCAACTGCAGAAATGAAGCCCATGAACAGGTCACCGCCCACTGCATCAGACAGGTGCACCGCCGCCATGTTATTACCACCGACCAGCTCCAGCTTGCCAGTCACTGCCATTTTCGCAACATCAAGGAATTGCGGGTTGTTCGATACATACAGAATCGCACCGAAACCAATGATGAAGGTGAGCAGGTAGAAATAACCAATAAAACCTGTCGCAACTACGACTGATTTACGCGCTTCTTTAGCATCTTTTACCGTGAAGAAACGCATTAAAATATGTGGAAGACCTGCTGTACCAAACATCAATGCCAGACCTAAAGAAATCGCATCAATCGGATTAGACGCCAGACTACCCGGACCCATGATCTTGGTGGCATCTGTCAGGCTTAAATCATGTACTTTTGAGTAGACACCAATTGCCTGTTCAAACATGTTGGTAAAGCTGAAGCCCACGCCTTTCATGACCATGAATGCCATAAAGGTCGCACCAGACAGCAACATTACCGCCTTGATGATCTGTACCCAGGTGGTTGCCAACATACCGCCGAAAATTACGTAGGCCATCATCAACAAGCCAACGATCACGACTGCAATGTTATAGTTCAGACCGAATAGAAGTTTGATCAGCTGACCTGCACCCACCATCTGTGCAATCAGGTAGAACGCCACCACAACCAGTGAACTTAAAGCAGCCAAGGTACGTACCGGTTTTTCCTGCAAGCGGAAAGATACTACGTCTGACAGGTTATATTTACCCAGGTTACGCAGACGTTCTGCCACCAGGAACAATACGATCGGCCAACCGACCATAAAGCCCAGTGAATACAGCAAGCCATCAAAGCCTGACAGGAACACCATCGCGGAAATACCCAGGAATGATGCTGCTGACATATAGTCACCGGCAATGGCCAGGCCATTCTGGAAACCAGAAATACCGCCACCGGCCGTATAGAAATCTGTGGTGCTGGTGGTTTGTTTCGCTGCCCATTTGGTAATAAGCAATGTTGCCCCAACAAAAATCACAAACATGATAATTGCAGGCCAGTTGGTTGGTTGCTGTTCTGCTGCACCCAAGTCAGGACCAGCGAAAGCCATACCTGAAGCCATAAGGGTGGTCGCCAGGGCAATAAGAGAATTCCATTTCATCTTAACGTGGTCCTTTTTCATGAGCGATTGCTTCAACTTCACGGATTGCTTCTTCGGTCAATTGATCCAGTTTGTTATTGGCAATGTAGGAATACACGCCACACAAAATGAATGACAAAACAATGATGCCCAGACCGAGTGGAATACCCCACGTGGTCACACCACCTGAAAGTGAAGACAATAGAAACTCTTTGTTATAGCCGACCAAAAGCATGAAGCCGACATAAACGAATAACATGATTGCCGTAAGCGTCCAGCTAAGACGACTTTTCTTGGCAACCATTTCTTTGAATTTTGGATTTTGTAGAATGCGATCTACTTGTACCTCATCCATAATTACTCTCCTGAAGCCCAACCTTGGGCCGACTATTTTTAATTCGAATTATCACTATTACAACTTAACAAGAATCCTATGTTATTGTAATTTAGACTTTGGTCGTTAAAAAATGACCAATTTAAACTGCAGCGTTCATGATGCGCTATCATAGCGGCATGCTCAGCACACATCAGGCTATATGAACAGTTGGCTCATCATAGGGGTACTTGCCCTCTATATCGCATTGCTCTTTATCTGCGCTTTTTACGGGGAAAAACATGCCAGCCGGCTGAGTACCCGTGGGCGCATGCTATTGTTTAGTTTAACTTTAGGGGTGTACTGTTCATCCTGGACCTTTTATGGCGCTACCGGCGCTGCAGTACGGGAAGGCATTATTTTCCTGCCGATCTATCTTGGCCCGCTGTTATTCGTTGCCGTCGGTTATGATATCTGGCGCCGATTAGGACGGGTACGACAGCATCATGCGATTTCCTCAATCGCGGACTTTGTCGCGGCGCGCTATGGTAAAAGTGGCCCGCTGGCATCGCTGGTCACCATTCTGGCTGTGGTCGCGATTGTGCCTTATCTGGCTTTACAGCTACGCGCCATTGCCCTGAGTGCCGCAGTCATTCTGGAACCATCTGCCGGAATTGCCAACACCACCAATGGGGTGCTGTTTTTGACCGGTGTACTGGCCATTCTGGCGATGATCTTTGGCACCCGGCAGATTGCCAATACTGAACAGCATGGCGGTCTGATGCTGGCCGTGGCCTTTGAATCCTTTGTCAAGCTCTTTGCCCTGCTGGCAGTCGCCTGTTTCTTTATGTTTGAAGCACCAGGAAATATGGCACAGATCAGCACAGATATCAGTACCACCTTCCGTGATGTCCAGCTGTTTGGGGTTCCGCAAAGTTTCTGGGTTCAGACCTTGCTGGCAGCCCTGGCAGTTATCTGCCTGCCACGCCAGTTCCATGTGGCAGTGGTGGAGCTGCGTGATGAAAAACATATCCGCGGTGCACGGCGCTGGTTTGCGGTTTATCTGATTCTGACCACGCTGGCGATTATTCCGATTGCCAGCTGGGCATTGCATGCGGCGCCGCAATATCTGGCAATTCCAGATGTGGCGGTCCTGTCCTTACCCCTCAGCTATAATCAGGACTGGCTCACTTTATTGGCATTCTTGGGCGGCTTTTCCGCATCTACCGGGATGCTGCTGGTGTCTTCTGTGGCACTTTCCATCATGCTCAGTAATGATCTGATTATGCCAGCGCTATGGCGTTTGAAACTGATTTCCCGACATGATAAACGCTTGCCGCTGGTACTGAAATTTACCCGCCGGATCTGTATTCTGGGCGTGATGTTAATGGGCTTCCTGTTCTTCAACTTCTTTAATGATATTGATCAGCTTTCTGTTTTTGGCCTGTTGGCCTTTAGTGCGGTAGCACAATTCGCCCCTGCCCTGATCGGCGGCCTGTACTGGCGCGGTGGTAGTAAGCAGGGCGTATATGTGGGTCTGTTGACCGGTTTTGCCTTGTGGTCCTATACCCTGCTGTTTCCCACCATTCTGCGCAGCCTGCCAGAAGCCTATCACCGCTTTAGCCAAAGTCTGCTCACTAACGGCCCTTTTGGCTGGAACTGGTTACGTCCTGAAGCACTGATCGGTTTCGAATCGTTTGATCCGCTGACGCATGGGGTGGTCTGGGCACTGGGCCTGAATACAATCCTATATATTTGGGTTTCGCGGATTTTTCGTCCGAGTATTGCCGAACAGATTCAGGCTGAAAGTTTCTTCTATTATGAAACCAAGCCACTGCCATCGCAGAGTCCCTCAACTGAAGTCAGTTATTCGCATCAGGATGTGGCCCGTTTAAAAGTTGGCGATCTGATTACCCTGGCCAAACGGATTACCGGTGAAGGACCGACCACACGCGCTTTTCAGCAATTTTGCACCCAAAACAGTGTCGAACTGAATGAAAACAGCAGCGCCAATGGCATGTGGTGGCGTTTTACCGAACAATATCTGGCCGGCACCATCGGGGCAGCTTCGGCCCGTACCCTGCTGACCACGGCCATGGTCAATAATGGTCTGGCCTTGGGTCAGGTCGCCAATATTCTCGATCAGGCCTCGCAATGGCAACGTTTTAACCAGAATCTGATCATGACCATGATTGATCACATGACCCAAGGGGTCAGCGTAGTCGATGAAAACATGTGTCTGGTGGCCTGGAACAATCAGTATTTAAAACTGTTCGATTATCCGACCGATATTGTCTATGTCGGCTGTCCAATCGCGGATCTGATCCGTTATAACGCCGAGCGTGGTGAATGTGGACCAGGTTCGGTCGAAGAACATGTCCGCAAGCGGATTCACTGGATGCAGGTCGGCAGTGCCCATGAATTTGAACGGATTCGTAAAGATGGCCGGGTCATTCAGATGCGTGGTAATCCGATCGAAGGGGGTGGTTTCGTTACCACTTTCGCCGATATTACTGCCTTCCGTGAAAATGAAGCCGTCTTGGAAGCCCGGGTTCAGGATCGTACTCAACAGCTGGCCGATGCCTTGTCCGAACAGCAACTGGCGCGTGAACAGGCCGACAAAGCCAATATGTCGAAAAGCCGCTTTATTGCCGCCGCCAGTCATGACCTGTTGCAGCCGATGCATGCGGCGCGTCTGTTCAGTACTGCCTTGGAACAAAGTGTACAGAATGACGAAGACCGCAAGACCTTGCAGCAACTGGATCGTGCCTTGCATGGCGCAGAAAGCATGCTGTCTGCGCTACTGGATATTGCCCGACTGGAAGGCGGTACCATTCAGCCGAAACGTCAGGCCTATCCGCTACATGACCTGCTCAGTGATCTGGAACTGCAGTTTAAATCCATTGCGGCACAACGTGGCATTCAATTCAGTGTGCATGATGCGCAGTTCTGGATTGATACCGATCCACAATGGATTCGCCGGATTATCCAGAACTTTGTCAGTAATGCGCTGCGTTATACCGCCAAAGGTAAAGTGATGGTCGGTGTCTTACGCTCCAGTACCAAACCGAATCATATCCGCATTGGCGTCTGGGATACCGGACCGGGGATTGCCGAAGAACAACGTATCAAGCTGTTTCAGGAGTTTGAACGTTGCGGCCATACCTCTCCATGGGGTGAACAGGGCCTTGGACTGGGTCTGGCCATCGTGCAACGCATGACCAGCATGCTGGATTATCCTGTGCATGTGTATTCGGCGCTGGGCAAAGGCTCCTGTTTTATGATTGAAGTGCCTGTCATTGCAGCACCCAAAGTCGTCGATGCACCTGTTCAGGCCGTACCACTAAAAACCAAGGCGTTTAAAATCCTGTGTCTGGATAATGATGAAACCATTCTGGAAGGGATGGCGACCTTGTTGAGCAAATGGGGTTATCAAGTCTTTAAAGCCACCGAACCAGAGCAGGCATTGAGGCTGATTCAGCAGGAAAATATTCAGGTCTGGCTGGTCGATCAGCATCTCAATCAGAACAAGATCGGTTTAGACTTTATTCTGGAACAGCGCCGCAATGATGTTCCGGTGGCGCTGATTACTGCCGATTCCGATCCGGAATTGCCACAGCGCCTGAAAGAGCTGAATATTGTATTGCTGAAAAAACCACTGAAACCTGCATCCTTACGATCATGGTTATCCGGACTGAAAATTTCTGATTCCTAAGATTGTATTGCATTCATGAATGCCCATTTTAAAGCTTAAAATGGGCATTTTTTATACTCAACTGCCACAGAAAATCACCTAGCTTGCATAAAATTTATTCTAATGTGCTAAAAGCAGCAAATATGCCGAAAATACAGCCGAATAAATTGACCAAAATGTTCATTTTCTAATTCACCATGGCAAAAAATGACCAATCTGTACCTGTACAGCAGTACACTTATTTACAATTAATTATCTATTTGTTTTAACTCATAATTAAAGGGTAATTTTCCAGCACTATAACTTTAGTCGTATTTTTTATCAGCTATGCTTGGCTCTAAAAATAGAGGAATAAGAAACGATCAGTTTCCATCTCATACATGCCTTGATTGTTTAGGTAGCTGATCTTTCTGCATATCGGAGTTCTTCACATGAACATAGATCAAAACCATGGCCTGAATCAGGCCCAGCAGTTCCACCGTCAATATGGCGCCAATGCCTTATTGCCAAGCATTGACTGGGCACAGATCTTTAAATACAGCAAGCTGAATGATGCCCAGTATCAGGCGCTGGAAACGCTGTATCAGAGTGCAGTCCCGCTGGCACTGCAAGTTTTTGATGAATTACATTTTGATGTCTTTGAACCTTATGCTTACAAGCCGCAAGGACTGGGTCTGTTTGAACGGATTGCCGAGCAGGAAGACAAACTGCTTCAGTCTTTAGAAGCTGAAACGGCGGATCTTCCGGTGCAAACTCGTCATCAGATCTGGAGCATGTTGCTGCGTGGTGGTGCCGTCCTGGTGTTTAAGGCCTGGCTGGGTAAAGTCAAAAACGAAGATAATTGTCTGGATACTAGCCAGTTTGACGAGCTGTCTGATTTACTATTTATCAAAACCTGCCCGCATGAGCTGGCGCAGCGTTTACATGTCGATCCGAACACGCGCGATGATCACATCTTCCTGATGTATGACAATGAAGTCTATCTGGACCGTTTTAACAGTCTGGAAACGGCTGCACTCTTTGTCGATCTGGGCGTTTATGATGCGACTTTCCTGAGCCTGCGAGATGATCGCGTGGCAGAATATCTGAAATCCAAGGGTTATGTCACCGAAGATCAGATCGATGAATTGCAATGTGCTTTAAATCCGTTATTCTGCGATGATTTCACCCGCAAGCAGGATTATATTGCTTAATATGCATGCTTTTTCACTGAATTATTCAGATAAAAAAAGACCTCCAAGGAGGCCTTTTTCCATGCGGATATACAGAACTTACATTTTCCGGTCTTCAATATTCAGTGCATTAATGGCCAATACCGCTTGTGTCCGGTTTTGTACGCCAAGCTTACGGAAAATTGCAGTCACATGCGCTTTAATGGTCGCTTCTGACACGTCCAGTTCATAAGCAATCTGCTTATTCAGCAAGCCTTCGGCCACCATCATCAATACCCGGAACTGTTGTGGGGTCAAAGACTGGATCCGTTCCGCCAAAGCCGTTTCATCGGCAGCACGCGGGTCAAAGTTCATGTTGGCTGGCAGATTTGGCGGTAACCAGATCTCGCCTTCCAGCACTTCGCGAATCGCTTCACCAATATGGCTTGGATGGGCAGATTTTGGAATATAGCCCATGGCACCATGCGCAATGGCACGCTGGATAATACTGACTTCTTCATGCGCAGACACGACAATGATCGGCAGCGACGGATATTGCGCGCGGACGTGTACCAAGGCAGAAAAACCTGATGCGCCTGGCAAATTTAAATCCAGCAGCACAAGATCAGGCTCGGGGCCATTTTCTAGACGTTCATAAAATTCATTGACTGCCGCAGTTTCATGAATCTGGGCTTGTGGCAGGCTATAACGTACAGCCTGAATCAAGGCATGACGAAATAGTGGATGATCATCAACGATTAAAATATTCATAGGCAACGTGAGAGAGATCTTGGCACGGTAGACCCTATTCTAACCACACAACCCGGTTAAGGATATGCAAGACTCTACAATTTTTAAAATAATATGCAGTTTTTCTTCAAAATCACCATTTTTCGCGGTATTTCAATAATTATTTAATTCTCATCACTTTTTTATATATAACGTATTCCTAAATTAAAAAGCTTAGCTATATTCAATATAAATCTACATATCAAAAACTTATATTAAAATTAATGCTTATAAACCAGGCTTTTTTCATATATCGAAAAATCAGATAACTTTTCAGCTTTTCGTTATTTTACAGCCCGGCACTGAATCGGGATTAATAAGGACATTCCGAGATTACTCCTATTTTTCAGGTTCTAAACATGTCTAATTTTAATGCGCAAAAACCCTTAAATATTGTTGCCGTATCGGGTGGTTTAAATCATCCGTCTAAAACTGAAGCCTTGGTTCAGGCCATTATTGATGAACTGGGTGAAGCGACACCAATTCATGTACATTTTATTAAATTTAGTGAAATTGGTTCGCTCTTGGGTGGTGCGATTTATCGTAATCAATTACCGCAGCGCGTTCAGGATGATCTGGCCGCCGTCGAAGCTGCAGATGCGCTGATTGTTGGTACACCCGTATATCGCGCTTCATTTACCGGCTTGTTTAAACATTTCTTTGATTTTGTCGAGCAGACTGCACTGGTCGATGTACCGGTACTTTTAGCAGCTTCAGGTGGTAGTGACCGACATGCGCTGGTGCTCGAACATCAATTACGTCCATTATTCAGCTTCTTCCAGGCTCAGACTTTACCGATTGGCGTGTATGCGACTGATCGTGATTTCACTCCTGAATATACCATTCACAGTGAATTGCTCCGCGATCGTATTACCCTGGCAGTAGCACGTGCCCTGCCTATTCTAGAATGGGCACCGGCCAAAGGACAACGTGCCGAAGTCATTAAATCAAAAACCCAACAGGCCAACCAGAACTTGAGCATCAATAAACAAATCGAACAAGAAGAAGTGTTGCCCTCTGCGGCTGTACCAAGTCTGGATGCAGCAGAATCCCGCTTGCACAGTAAAAAATCAGCGCAAACGCAAGTTGCTTGATCAGCGATTTTCACTTCGAGGGTTGAAATATGTCACAACAGCAAATACAGCAAGACATCAAATTTGCGTATTGGGTTCCGAATGTCAGTGGCGGTTTTGTCGTCAGTACCATCGAACAGCGTACCGACTGGAGCTATGAATATAACGTGCGTCTGGCACAAGCAGCAGAAAAAAGCGGTTTTGAATATGGTCTGACCCAGATTCGTTTTGCGTCAAGCTATGGTGCAGAAAACCAGCATGAATCTGTCAGCTTCAGTCATGCCTTGCTCGCACAAACCAGCAAGATCAAGTTAATTGCAGCAATTTTACCCGGGCCGTGGAAACCTGCGCTTGCGGCAAAACAATTGGCCAGCATTAACCAGCTCAGCAATGGCCGGATTGCGATTAACGTGGTCAGTGGCTGGTTCCGGGGCGAGTTTGATGCGATTGGTGAAGCATGGCCAGAGCATGACCAGCGTTATGCCCGTTCAGAAGAGTTTATTCGCAGTTTGCGCGGAATCTGGAATACGGATCACTTTAATTTTGATGGCAAGTTCTATCAATTTAAAGACTATACCTTACGCCCACAACCGCTCCCGGATAAACCGGTCGAGATTTTTCAGGGTGGCAGTTCACGTGCGGCGCGCGATATGGCTTCACGTGTTTCAGACTGGTATTTCACCAATGGCAACACCCCTGAAGAGCTGAAAAAACAGATTGATGATATTCGCGAAAAAGCCCGGGCCAATAATCACACTGTAAAAATTGGGGTCAATGCCTTTATCATCGCACGTGATACTGAAGAACAAGCCAAAGCGGTGTTACAGGAAATTATTGATAAGGCCAATATCAAAGCAGTGAAAAATTTTGCTGAAGCGACACGTGAAGCCGGTGCCTCGACAACTGAAGGCGAAGGCAACTGGGCAAAATCAAGTTTTGAAGATTTAGTCCAGTATAACGACGGTTTCAAGACCAATTTAATTGGCACACCGCAGCAAATTGCTGAACGTATTGTAGTTTTAAAAAATATTGGAGTCGATCTGGTGCTTTCCGGTTTCTTGCACTGTGTTGAAGAAGTCGAATATTTTGGAGAAAAGGTGTTGCCATTGGTGCGTGAGCTAGAAGTACAACAACAGCAGGTTGTGCAGGCTAAATCCGCTTAAATCTAAGTGGTGCTTATGCCCAAATATTATAATAATGACGGCACATTGCAAATTTTCCCCTCAAGGCTCGGCTTGAGGGGTTTTTTATCCGGACAGAAACCAAGCAGTCCAGTAAAGCGCTAGCCGGATTTAGCTTTCCTGCCTACAATGGGATGCAATTGCAAGAATAGACGTTTTAACTATGTATACCGGTATTGTCCAAGGCCTGGAACAGGTCATCGAGATTCGCAAAGGCGATGGTTTTATTACCCTGTTGGTCAGTGATCAGCACGGCTTTTTTGCAGATGTGTTTATTGGCGCCAGTGTGGCAGTAAATGGTGTCTGTCTCACGGTGACCACGATTGACCGGGCGCAGAAACAGATTCATTTTGATATTTCCAATGTCACCTTGGCGCTTACCACCTTGAAAGCCTTAAAAATTGGTGATGAAGTGAATATTGAACGCTCTGCCAAAGTCGGTGCAGAAAACGGTGGACATAATCTGTATGGCCATATTGAAGGCAGGGCTAAGGTCATCCAGATTGAAGCTCGCGGTGAAACCCTGCATATCGATTTACAGATTCCAGAGGGTAATATCAAGTACTTCTTCCTAAAAGGCTTTATCGGGCTAAATGGCTGCAGCCTGACCGTGAACCGTGTCGATCGTGCCCACAGTGAAATTTCGATTGACCTGATTCCAGAAACCTTGCGTCTGACCACCTGGAAGCACATCCAGGTGGGCGATACAGTGAATTATGAAATTGACCAGATGACCCGTACTTTGGTGGATACTCTGGAAAATATTTATCAAGCCAAAGCTTAATGGTATAAAGAGACTGGTACGTGCAAAAATCAGTCTCCTATCATATTAATATTTTAATACTATTCCATCGGTAGCAGATTGCCTAAAATGCAGGCTAACTCCCTGATTTAAGAAAGTACCATGCATCTGATCTGGTTTCGCCAAGACCTTCGAATTCAAGACCATGCCGCTTTGTGGCATGCCACTCAACAAGGCCCCTGTGTGGCTTTGGTGGTGCTTTCTCCTGAGCAATGGCAGTTACATCAAGATGCGCCGATCAAAATCGATTTTTATCTGCGACGGCTACAGGTTTTCAAACAGCAACTAGAACAACTGAATATTCCTTTAATTGTGCGAGAAGTCGGCTTGTGGCGTAATCTTGCTGATGAGATGTTAGCACTCTGCCAAAACTTGCAGATTGATAGTGTGCATGCACATATTGAAGTTGGGGTCAATGAACTACAGCGTGATTTCAAGGTTCAGCAACGACTAGAACAGCAGCAGATTCGGGTCGAGCTGTATCATGATCGCACCCTCTTTCCATTGGCGAGTATCCGCAATCAGTCCAATCAACCCTATCAAGTCTATAGTGCCTTTAAGAAAAAATGCTATGAGCGGCTGATTCTCGATGTGCCTTCTGCTTATCCTGTGATTGCGTCTCAGGACTTGCTCGAATTGCCTGCAGAGCTGACACATTTTGATCTGGAAAAGTTTGCGGGTCGCTATTCAATAGAAAATTCTGAAAAACTTTGGCCCGTAGATGAAACTCATGCCCTACAGATGCTGGATGATTTTATCGAAGACCGCTTAAGCAGCTATCAAACAGATCGTGATATTCCAGCGCTTAATGGCACCAGTCAACTCTCGCCTTATTTAAATATCGGCATTCTCTCGATCCGCCAGTGCATTCAGGCGCTGTTTAAACAACATCATGGCTATTTCCAGATCGATGATCTCGGTCAACAAACCTGGCTGGATGAACTGCTGTGGCGTGAGTTTTATCAGCATACCCTGTTCGATTTTCCCCGCGTTTCCAGACATCGCCCGTTTAAAGAAAATACCGATAAAATCCAGTGGCGGCATGCACCTGAAGATTTGGCAGCCTGGCAACAGGGCCAAACCGGGATCCCGATTGTAGATGCCGGGATGCGGCAGCTACTGGCCACCGGCTGGATGCATAATCGGGTGCGCATGATTACCGCAATGTTCCTGTGCAAAAACCTGCTGATCGATTGGCGTTTGGGAGAAAGCTGGTTCATGCAGCAGCTGATTGATGGTGATCTGGCAGCCAATAATGGCGGATGGCAATGGTGTGCTTCGACGGGTATGGATGCGGTGCCTTATTTCCGGATTTTCAATCCGGTCAGCCAGTCACAGAAGTTCGACCCGAATGGGGATTATATCCGTCAGTGGGTGCCTGAACTGGCGCATCTGGATGCCAAAAGCATTCATGAACCCTACGCCAAAAACCCTGACCGTGAACTGGACTATCCAAAACCGCTTGTGGATTTAAAATCTTCCCGTGTCCGGGCAATCAAGGCTTTTAAGCAGCTTTAAAAAAGACCCGTCATCTTAAAAAGAATAAAACAGCTTCTCATATAGAGGCTGTTTTAATATTCAAATCAGGAATAAAAACTTGGATCAGGCACTTTTCCGGTCAGCACCCATTCCCCCACTTCCTGATATTTATAATCCACCGGATCATGCAAGGTTTGAGTCCGAACATTACGCCAGAACCGGTCCAGATTCAGTTGCACAGTCGTTGCCCGTGCGCCCATGACCTGAAAAATATTCTGGGTAATATATAAAGAGCTATTGGTCGCGGCAATTTTGGCGGTGGCAATCGCAATCGAGACGTCACCACGCTGCTCGGCAGTCAGATCAGGGCCGATATTCCAAGCTTTCTGCAAGGTCTGAATGGCTTGATCTGCCAATAAACGCACGCTTTCCAGCTGCACATAAAACTCGGCAAAATGCTTTTGGGTAAAAGGATCATTCACTGCATGTTCAGCCAAGGATTTTGACCAGGCTTTTTGGGTTTGTACGGTCTGTTTGGCAACTTCAAAAGCCCCTTCGGCGACACCGAGAAACATATGCACAAATATCAGCTGCGCAATCAATGGACGTAAACTGGAATACGGCGTACTCAGTGGCCCCGGATTGAGCAGCAATTCATCCCGGTGAATGTTGACCTGTTCAAAATGACTGGTGCCGCTGTCAGTCTGGCGCTGACCCATATTGTTCCAGTCGCCTAGAAAGCTCACACCCTGTCGCTGGGTAGGAATCACGCCAATCAGCAATTTTCCTGCTTCGTTATAACCTGAACACAGCAACATATCCGAATCGATCGAACCAGAACAAAAGCTTTTATCACCATGGAAAATATATTCATGCTCTGAGACTTGAGTTGCCGTGGTACGACGATCCAGCGGATTGAGAGTATTGCCCCAGAACAAATTATTTTGCGCAGTCTGTGCAAACCATTTGCCATATTGCTCGGGTTGGGAAAATAGCTGTACGGTGGCAATCAATAAATGATGAAATCCATAAACATGCGCCAGAGAGCTATCGACCTGCGCCAGGGTCTGAATGGTTTTAAAAATTGTCCGCCAGTCTGCACCCTGTCCACCATAGGCAACAGGAATAGACAAGCCGAGCAGACCACTGTTACGGATCAGGTCTCGTTCATGCTTGGGATTACCGCCCTGCTTGTCTCGCACTGCGGCAGTTTGGGCAAATTGTTCTGCCAGTTTCTGGGCAATATCGACAGGAGATTGATCTAAATATGGTGATCGTACATTCATTATTTTAACTCATGTTCAGCATGTGGGCAGCTTAGCAGATCAAGACGTTGCGCTATATTCGAAAGCATGCAGAGCTTATTCCTGATCTAAAAATACCGGCTGCGTGCAGCCGGTATTTTGCTTGTGGACTTTAGCTATTTAACGAGGATTGGCTTGTACTTCTGCAATCAGATGATCCACCACTTGTGGTTCAGCCAATGTCGAGGTATCGCCCAGGCTATCCAGCTCATTGGCTGCAATCTTTCTCAAGATCCGGCGCATGATTTTCCCTGAACGGGTTTTGGGCAAAGCGGGTGCCCAGTACAGTGCATCAGGTGTCGCCACTGGCCCCAAAATCTTGCGCACCCAGCTCACCAGTTCAGCACGCAATTCATCTGAACTGGTCACGTCGGCCTGTAAGGTGACAAAGGCACAAATTCCCTGCCCTTTAATGTCATGCGGCATACCCACCACAGCAGCCTCAGCCACTGCTTCATGCGCCACCAGCGCACTTTCAACTTCAGCTGTGCCTAAACGGTGTCCGGACACATTCAGCACATCATCGACCCGGCCAGTAATCCAGTAATAACCGTCTTTATCGCGACGCGCGCCATCTCCGGTAAAATAAGTACCCGGATAAGTCGAGAAATAGGCTTCGATAAAACGTTCCGGATCACCCCAGATGGTTCGCATCTGGCCCGGCCAGGAATCTTTAATCACCAGATTGCCTTCAGCTTCGCCTTCCAGCTCCTTACCATCCGCATCGACAATCGCAGGTTGTACCCCAAAGAAAGGCCGTGTTGCAGAACCCGGTTTCAAATCAGTCGCGCCTGGCAATGGCGTAATCATAAAACCGCCGGTTTCCGTCTGCCACCAGGTATCAATGACGGGACAGCGACTTTCACCGACCACGGTGTAATACCAGTTCCAGGCTTCAGGATTAATCGGCTCACCCACCGAACCTAGAATTCTCAGGCTGCTGCGGTCACTTTCCCGCACAAAGGCATCACCTTCACGCATCATGGCGCGGATGGCTGTCGGTGCGGTATAGAGAATGGTGACGTTATGCTTATCGACAATGTGTCCGGTACGCGCCCAGCTCGGATACTGCGGAACACCCTCGAACATAAGAGTCGTGGTGCCATTCGACAATGGGCCATACAGCACATAGGAATGTCCGGTAATCCAGCCGACATCTGCGGTACACCAAAAGATATCATCCTGTTTGATGTCAAACACTTCGCGGAAACTGCAATTCACATAAGTCAGATAGCCGCCCGTGGTATGCATCACGCCCTTGGGCTTGCCGGTCGAACCTGAGGTATACAGGATAAATAGCGGATCTTCGGCATTCATCGGTTCCGGTGGGCAAATGTCATTCACCGACATGATTTCCATGTGATACCACAGGTCGCGCCCCTCTTGCATTTCAATCGGGTTGCCGGTGCGATGCACCACTATTACATTTTGAATGGAGTCTGTACCAGCCAGTTTCAGAGCTTCATCAACATTGGCTTTTAGCGGAATCGGTTTCCCGCCACGCATACCGGAATCGGCCGTAATCACCATTTTGGCCTGACAGTCTTCAATCCGGCTGGCCAGAGAATCAGGTGAAAATCCACCAAATACCACGCAATGCACCGCCCCGATGCGTGCGCAGGCCAGCATGGCAATCGCGGCTTCAGAGACCATGGGCATGTACAGCATCACCCGGTCGCCTTTAGCAATGCCATTTTTTTTCAGCACATTGGCGAAACGGCAGGTTTCGTCATGCAACTCGGCAAAAGAAATAATCTTGTGCCGTGAAGGATGATCCCCTTCCCAGATAATGGCCGGCTTATAGGGATGTTCTTTCAGATGACGGTCCAGACAGTTGGCGCTGACATTGAGCTGACCATCAGCAAACCATTCAATTTTAAAATTGTCGGGATCGAAACTGGTATTTTTGACTTGGGTAAAAGGCTTGATCCAGTCCAGACGTTGTGCCTGTTCTGTCCAGAATGCTTCTGGCTGCTCGATGGAATGTTGATAACGTTCGAAATACTGGTCTTCAAGCGTGCGTGCTGTTTTTTTAAAATCTTCGGGTACTGGATAGATCTCTTGCATATGTCACTTCCTTGATTTTGTTCTATCTCATCACGAGAGGTTAATGCTGTGTTGTTGATTGTTTTTTATGCATAATGGCAGTATGGCCTGCTTATTTCGAATCCGGCAATCATGCTTTCGTCGTAGATTATTTATTCAAATTCAAACAAAATAAAGCACAACTTACAGTACAGAATATTCTGCATAACTGTGTATGATCTGTAGCAATGCCCTTTAAAAAATAGAATTTAGCTCTCGCTCTTATTTCATTTTGTTCAGTTCAGGATCATATTTATGAAATCGCCCGAATCTCCCTATTTCACCCCTCCCGCTTTGGCGGCAACGGATCATCCCTTGTCGATAAAAGGCCGTTTCGGGCGTTTGAGTTTTATTGCGTGGTCAGCATTTCTACATTTCATCTTCCTGTTTAGCAGTATTGCACTGGGCTTAAGTATTGATATTGTGAATCTTGCAGTCCATTCAATGGATTCTAACTGGCTACTTTCAATACAAGGTTTGGCCGGTATCGGCGTGCTGATCATGATTCTGGTCTATGCCTATTTCGCTTTAGTGGTGACCGTTCGCCGTTTGCATGACATGAACCGCAGTGGCTGGTGGGCGCTGCTGCTGTTGCTGCCCTTGGTGAACATTTTTGTATGGCTTTATATCGTTTTTGGTTCGGGAGATCGCGGCATAAATGACTACGGCCCTGCGCGGATGACCCTGCTCTGGGAAAAGATGCTGGCCTGGCTGATGATTGTCCTGATACTACTGAGCCTATTTGGATCGCTGGCTTTATTGGGTTATATGAGCGGTGGAGAACAGCCACATATCCCGCCTGAGATCATGCAAAAAACCACACAATATTTTTAACAACTGTCTGCTTATTTTTAGGAAATATCCATTCCTGGCGGATAGCGCTTCTTAATTTTTTGCTCAACATCAGGCAAAATAGGCAAAATTTAAATGATGGAATTTTTGTGGCAGAGCAAAATAATACCTTAAGCCAGGTCACTGAGGGCACCACGGAGTTGTTGCATCAGGCAACTGAAAAAACCACCCAGACCGTGATTGAACATACTGCCAAATACAACGATGCCTATAGCACCATTGACAAGATCATGGAAGGTTTCTGGGAACGTGTGCCTTATTTCTGTATTGCGCTGGTGGTCATTGTCATCTTCTGGCTATTGTCAAAACTGTTTAAGTTTTTTGTGCGCAAAACCTTAGAGAACCGCTCTTATACCCGCCAGAATCTGGTACTGGTCCTGAACCGGGTCGGCAGTACGTTTATTATCTTCTTTGGGATTCTGATTGGACTGGTGATTGCCGTTCCTGGCTTTACTCCGGGTCAGCTGATGAGTGCCCTCGGGATTGGTTCGGTTGCGATCGGTTTTGCCTTCAAGGATATTTTCCAGAACCTGCTTTCTGGTGTGCTGATTCTGCTCAGTGAACCCTTCAAGATTGGCGATGATATTATCGTTAATGGCATGGAAGGCACAGTCGAAGATATCCAGATTCGTGCGACTTTTTTGCGTTCACCGGATGGCCGCCGTATCGTGATTCCCAATGCCACGGTCTATACCAGTGCCGTGACGGTAAACACGGCCTATACCCGCCGTCGCTGTGAGTTTGTAGTGGGCATTGGCTATGAAGATGATATCCAGAAAGCCAAAGACCTGATTACCGCCATTTTAGATAAAGACCCGACCATCCTCAGTCAGCCGGGCTTTAGTGTCAATGTCACGGCGCTGGCTGATTTTTCCATTACCTTAAAAGCGCTCTGGTGGGTCGATACCACTGAGACAGGCACAGGAACCTCAATCAGTGCGGTGCAGGAACGCGTGATTCAGGCATTTGCCGAACATCATATTTCAATTCCTTATCCGGTACAGGAAGTCAAAGTCTATCGCGGCGAAGGCAATGAAGATGCCTCAGCTCGTGCTAAACAGTCGACCTAGAACATAGGGAATCACGGTTTCAGTGCGGAGAATACGGTTGCCCAGACTCACAGCCTGGCAGCCGTTTTTAACCAGTAAATCTACTTCATAAGGAATGAATCCACCTTCCGGGCCGATGATCATCGTACAAGGATGCGGAATCGCAAAAGGCATGGATTGTTCGGCATAAGGATGTGCCACATAAGCGGGTCGGTCAGCCGTAATCAAGTCCGGTAAAATATCTTCAACAAAAGGTTTAAAACGTTTATACAGCTCGATTTTCGGAGCTATTGTATCTCCTGCCTGTTCCAGTCCCAGCTCGATATAATGATTTAACTGCTGTAAAAATGGGGTTTGCCAGTAGCTTTTATCGACGCGATAACTATGCAGTAAAATGATTTTTTCCACGCCCAAGGTGACACTGTCCATGATCAAACGGCGCAGCACTTTCGGCCGTGGCAAGGCCACAATCAGGGTCACCGGTAATTTTTTTGGAACAGCATCCTCTTGAAGCGGTTTTAGTCGCACTGCTTTTTCAGAAATCTCGACAATCTCGGTGAGATAACGCTGACCTTCCAGCACCCCTACTTTTAAGGTATCTCCAACTTGAATCTGCACATGCTGCTGTAAATGTTCCAGTTGACGTTTCGATGAAATCGTCCAGAGATCCGATTGTGTTTGTCGATGGTCAAGCAGGACAATATTCATAGAGGATTTTATACCGAAGAACTGTTGAATGACCTCTATCCGCTAGAGGGTAGCGACATGGATGTCGCGCGTATCCCTGAGGGATAAGGACATCCCTTCAGTGATACAAAAGATTTTTGCTACTTTTCATCTTTGAAAAGTAGGCTAGATAAGCCAGCTTAGAAATATTGAAAAAACTTCAATCCACACAGCCTAACGACGGCATCCTTGCCGTCTTGGTAAATCCAATATCTGTTACTTATCAATATCAATTAAAGATACTGATCAATCACCTGAATATGCTTGGCAAGCGATCCCGTATTTAACTGCATAATTCTCTGCGCTGCTGTATTTAAACGTTGTGCCTTGATTTGATCTTGCAAAAGTTCCAGCAATACCTCTGCCGCCTGCTGCGCATCCTGCACAACTTCTACTGCATCTGCTTGAACGAATTCATCGACAATGGTCTGAAAATTAAAATAGTTTTTGCCTAAAACAGTCGATACATTCAAAGCAATCGGCTCCAGAATATTATGCCCGCCACCCGGCTCATTCAGCGAGCCACCGACATAACAGGCCTGACTCAAAGCATACCAGAGCCACATTTCCCCCATCGAGTCCGCCAGATAAACCTGGGTATCTGCTTCAATGTTCTGGGCCAAACTACGGCGCTGAGTTATTAAATTTAAACTCTGTGCAGCCTGAAACACCTCATCAAAACGTTCCGGATGACGGGGTACGACGATACATAAAAGTTTTGGGTTGCTATCTAAAGCCGATTTTAAAGCGCTTAGAATGTCTTTTTCTTCAGGCGCATGGGTACTGGCCAGTATCATAATTTTGCGACCTGCCAGTTGCCATGCTTGCTTCAAGTTTGCAGCATGTTCTACAAAACTTTGTGGTGCAGTAATATCAAATTTGATATTGCCCAAAACCTGGGTTTTTTCGGCGGTGATCCCCAACTCGATATAACGCTGCTGGGTGGCAGTATCTTGTGCCAAAAGCTGACTTAACTGCTGTAGCATGCTCCGGGTCAGACCTTTAACCCTGGCATAGCCCTTGGCCGACTTTTCCGAAAGACGCGCATTTAACAAAATCGTGGCTACATCAAACTCTGGTGCCTGATCCAGCAGATTCGGCCAAAGCTCGGTTTCCATCAGCAATAACAGTTTTGGCTGATACTGCTGATAAAAATCACGGATCAGTACTTTCTGATCAGCAGGTAAATAGACCGCTTGAAATAAATCCAGATAAGGTGCTTTTAAAAAAAGTGATTTGGCCCGTGCCTGACCTGTTTTGGTGGTATTGGTGACCAGTACCGGATGGCCAAGTTTCAAATAATGCTCGATGAGAGGCTGGGCAGCATTGGTCTCACCCACTGACACCACATGAAACCAGATGGCATGCAGATTTTTGGGCGGCTGAAATGGGCCGAAACGCTCGGTCAGCTCTTGTTGTAATTGTTCAGCATCGCTCGCACGTTTACGAATACGTGATTGATATAAGGGTTTAATCAGAGCTAACGCTGCGTTATACCAAAATGGAGTAGCCAAATGCGCCTCGAAACAGATTCAATCGGCAAAATATAACAGAGCCACATCGACATGTTAATCAATGTGGCCCATTTTTAGATTATTCTACTGTAGTTAAAGCGTCTGCTTCAGCCAAGGTCGGATAATCAATATAACCTTCCGCAACATTGGTACCGATCATATTTTCCAGCTTCAGTTCATTCAGTGGCGCATCTTCGAGCAGGCGCTCGTATAGATCCGGATTGGCAATATAAGCCTTACCAAAAGATACTGCTTCGGCTTTGCCTGAAGCCAGTAATTCAATCGCATCTTCACGGCTCAAACGCATATTGGCAATATACGGCACGCCATTTGAACGCTGTTTCATATCGTCCGAAATACTGTCTTCTGCCAGATATTCACGGGTAAAGAAGAAGGCAATCTGACGTTTGCCCAACTGTTCCATCACATAACCGAATGTTTCACGTGGATCATTGTCACCCATATCATGTTCATCACCACGTGGCGCCAGATGGATACCGACACGGTCTGCACCCCAGACTTCAATCAGTACATCCATGACTTCGAGCAGGAAACGGGCACGGTTTTCAACAGAACCACCATATTCATCTTCACGCTGGTTGGTTTTGGTTTGCAGGAACTGGTCGATCAGGTAACCATTGGCTGCATGCAGCTCGACCCCATCAAAACCGGCTGCTTTGGCATGAATTGCTGCCTGTTTATATTGTTCGGTGATGGCGTGAATTTCTGAAATTTCCAGCGGACGTGGCAACACATAAGGACGTTTTGGACGTAATAAACTCACATGACCTGCTTGCTGTACTGCGCTTGCCGATACTGGCGTTTCACCATTTAACAGTTCAGGATCTGAAACACGGCCCACATGCCAAAGCTGCGCCACGATCAGGCCACCTTTGTCATGTACTGCTTGAGTAACCTGCTGCCAGCCTGCTACCTGAGCATCGGTAAACAGTCCCGGAGTATTGCGGTAACCATTGGCTTCTTCAGAAATCACCGTGGCTTCAGAAATGATCAAACCGGCACTTGCACGCTGTGCATAATATTCGGCCATCATCGGCGTTGGCACCCGGTCATCCGTTGCACGACTACGTGTAAGCGGTGCCATGATGACACGGTTTTTAAGTTCTAACGCGCCTAGCGTTAAAGGAGAATTTAATTCAGCCATCGTTACTCCCACCTGTTGGATTAAAGGTGTTGTTGCATATAGTCGATATATTGCTGAATCAAGGCTTCGTTACGCGAAAAATAAGACCATTGTCCGTGCTTGGTCGCGGTAATCAACCCGGCCTGCTGCAATACAGACAAATGATTGGACATGGTGGACTGAGAGACTTGTCCTAACTTTTCAATCTGCCCTGCACAGACCCCGCGTTGAAAGCCGCCACATTCTTCTGCAGACAGATAATGTTCTGGCGATTTCAACCATTCCAGAATCTGCCGGCGTATCGGATTGGCTAAGGCTTTAAAAATTAGATCAAGGTCCATAGGTACATCACAATCTGTGGCGCAACAAAACTTGTTCAGCATCTGAAATTATTATATCGTATTTTTTCGATTTATATATCGATAATTTTAGATATAAGAGTCACAGTCTGTACAAACTTGGTTACGCCAGCTATTTAAACGACTTCTTACAAGCCCTGTTTCAAGCTTGCTTCGATAAATTTATCCAGATCGCCATCCAGAACCGCGCCGGTATTGGAACTTTCGACACTGGTACGTAAGTCTTTAATACGTGAATCATCCAGAACGTATGAACGAATCTGGCTTCCCCAGCCGATATCAGACTTGGTATCTTCCAGCGCTTTTGCAGCATCATTACGAATTTGCATTTCACGTTCATAAAGTTTGGCGCGTAACTGCTTCCAGGCATGGTCGCGGTTGGCATGCTGTGAACGCTGGTTCTGACAGGCCACTACAATCCCGGTCGGTGCATGCGTTAAACGAACCGCAGAATCCGTTTTGTTAATATGCTGACCACCGGCACCCGATGCACGATAGGTATCGGTACGCACATCTGCCGGATTAATTTCGATCTCAATATTGTCATCGACTTCAGGCGAAACAAACACAGCCGAGAACGAGGTATGACGACGGTTGCCCGAGTCAAATGGCGATTTACGCACTAAACGGTGCACCCCAGATTCTGTACGTAACCAGCCATAGGCATATTCACCGTCTACACGAATCGTCGCTGATTTAAGCCCTGCGACATCGCCGTCCGATTCTTCCATGATTTCTGCTTTAAAGCCATGGCGTTCAATCCAGCGCAGGTACATCCGCATGAGCATCGATGCCCAGTCCTGCGCTTCAGTACCACCCGAACCGGCCTGAATTTCTAAATAACAAGGATTAGGATCCATCGGATTGTTGAACATACGACGGAATTCAAGTTTAGCCAGTTCTTCTTCAGCTGTAGTCAGTTCAGCCTGTACATCTTCCAGTAAGCCTTCATCATCCGCTTCCACTGCCAGATCAAGCAAGGCCTGCGCATCTTCAAGCTGTGTGGTCAAACCATCCAGCACATTTAATACGTTCTCAAGTTCGCCTTTTTCTTTGGCCATTGCCTGGGCACGACTTTGGTCATTCCAGATGGTGGGATCTTCTAATTCACGCAGGACTTCTTCTAAACGCTCTTTTTTCAGATCGTAGTCAAAGATACCCCCGTAGTGTTTGACCACGTTCGTTTAAGTCTTTTAATTGGTTTAGATACGGATTAATTTCCACGTGAATTACTCTCAATCAAAATTAGGCACAAATTATTTAGCCCCATATTATAGCACAGTCTATTTCTGCTATTTCAGTGTGATGGATCCAGTCCAAAGCTCGAATGTCATCCCAATTTAGAGTTATGTTTTCGTCAGAAAATTTTTGACAATTGAATCGGTTATTAAATGTCGTTTTGATCTGAAGCTTGATCGGATTTCGCATCTCGCATTCATTATCAAAATATAGTTTTTCATTTGATTTTATCGTCTAAAAACACCTACCAAACTAAATAAAAAATCAGCAAATTCAATACATTCCACAATATCTACACAGTTTTAATAAAACACTACATTATAAATTTAATTCTATTATTCAGTTACTTATTTAGAAAAGATTACATAAGATTACGCTATTCACATTGCTGTAACTTTCCTTTGATTGACGATCTTTGAAATTGCTCTAGACTGAAAGTTGTAACAAAAAGTGTAATGTTTTTAACTAAAGATTTGAGGGGTAGTAACCATGAAAAAATTAGCGATTGCTTCGGCACTACTTTCAGCAATAGCAATGACAGGTACAGCAGCACATGCTTACCAGGCAGAAATTGGTGCATCAGCAGGCGTATTTGATCCTGATAACGGTGGAACCAGTGGCTCTTTCGGTGTTGATGGTACATATTACTTCAATCCAGTTCAAACACGTAATGCACCATTAGCAGAGGCAGCGTTCCTTGATCGTGCCAGTAACGTAAATGCTCACTATCAATATAATGAGATTGGTGACAGTGAAGCGCATCGTTATGGCGTAGGTGCAGAGTATTTCGTACCGAATTCTGACTTCTACCTCAGCGGTAACGTGAATGGTCATGATCTGCAAGATAATGATGAGATTGATAACGATTTAACTACTTACGGTGTAGAAGTTGGTTATTTACCAGCTCCAGGTCTATTGATTGCGGCGGGTGTAAAAGGTTGGGATAACGACAATGATGATGGTGTAGATCCAACACTTCGCGCCAAATACGTGACTACACTTAGTAATGGTAAAGATATCAACCTGGAAGCAGGTGCAGCTTTTGGTGATCTAGATGAATACAATCTGGCAGCAGATTATTTCATTGACAAAACCTTCAGTGTCGGTGCTGATTATCACAACAATGATATTACGGATCGCAGCGAATTCGGTATCAATGCACGTAAGTTCATTAACCAGCAAGTGAGCCTGGAAGGCCGTGTCGGCTTTGGTGAACAGTTCAACAATGACTATAATACTTTTGGTGTAGCAGCGAAATACCGCTTCTAATCTAAAACCACAGATTAGTCATTTATAAAAAACCCATCCTCGGATGGGTTTTTTTATTGCACTCTTAACCAGCATTTAGGTATTTTTTGCACATTGACTCGGCGAATATAAACTGTACAATTTGTTACAACTGTTAATAATACAGTCATATTTTTATAACAAAGAGAGAAAATCTAAATGTTTAAGAAACTTGCTCTTGCTACAGCACTTCTTGCTAGCCTAGGAACTGCACATGCTTACCAAGCTGAAATCAATGCTGGATATGAAAATACAGATATTGATGGCTTTGGTAACGATGTAGATACTTTTTCTATTGGTGGAAAATATTACTTAAATGCTGTTCAAGTTAAGAACTCTCCACTTGCAGAAGCAGCTTTCCTAAATAAAGCTAGCAATATTGGTTTAGCTTATGCGAATGCAAACACTGAAGATGAAGGCGCTGAACTTGAAATTGATACTGTAGGTATCAATGGCGAATTCTTTATTCCAAATTCTCAATTCTATGTTTCAGGTAGCCTTAATCGTGCAGAGGTTACTATCGAAGGTGAATTTGGCAAAGTATCTGATGACAATACAGGTTATGCAATTGAAGCCGGTTATCTGCCTATTAATGGCTTACTTTTAGCAGCCGGTATTTCTAAAGAAAATATCGATGCAGCTCAAGTTGCTAAAAAGGGGTTCATTAACGCTTATAGCACATCAAGTGCATTGGCAGATGATACAGCTCTTACACTACGTGCTAAATATGTAACTTTAATTGGCAACCACTACGCTAACTTTGAAGCATCCACTGCTTTTGGTGATGAGAATGCGTATGGTGTAGCTGCTGATCTTTATATTGATCCAACTTTAAGCGTGGGCGTATCTATTAACGATGCAACCTTAGAAGATTTTGATACTGTATTCTCAGTACGTGCACAAAAATTCTTTACACCTGTTATTGCTGCTGGTGTGAATTACACAACTACTGATGGTGCTGACTCTTTCGGTATTAACGGTACTTTCCGCTTCTAATCTCTTCGATTAAAAGTCAAAAAACCGCTCACTCGAGCGGTTTTT
The DNA here is from genome assembly GCF_013418055.1 of Acinetobacter sp. YH12208. NCBI lineage: Bacteria > Pseudomonadati > Pseudomonadota > Gammaproteobacteria > Moraxellales > Moraxellaceae > Acinetobacter > Acinetobacter sp. YH12208. The sequence goes on along the minus strand of NZ_VPCT01000005.1, from coordinate 104,412 downwards.
TATGGCCTATTGTTCTAAATGGATAATCCGCATTTGCAGGCTGACATTGCCATTAAAGACATTTTTATCCAGCTCATACACCAAGCGCGTATCTTTCATCGGATCAAATTCATATTTATCGGCTGCATTGAAGGCGATCGCATCAATCACCTGCCCATTTTCCAAAGCCACGCGTAATTTAAGATGTACATCTTTGAGCCAACGATAGTCCATAATCTTGAAGATCCCTTCAAAAATAGGTGGAGGGAATTTTTGCCCCCACGGACTTAAATGTTGCAGGATATCGACTGTTTCGATCTGGAAAGCCGAAGCGGATAGCTCCCCATCCGTCCATAAAGTCGCAGTGAATAAATCCGCGTCCATCGTAGCAATCAGTGCTTCAAAGACCTGCTTAAATTCAGCAAAATTTTCTTTTTTCAGGGTTAAACCCGCTGCTGCTGCATGCCCGCCAAAATGACTGACTAAATGTGGATATTGCTCCGCCACCTGTTCAATCGCATCACGGATATGAATCCCTTCAATCGAACGCGCCGAACCCTTGATATGTCTCCCATCTTCATCTGCGGCAAAGACAATACTCGGACGATGAAACTGCTCTTTTAAACGCCCCGCCACAATACCAATGACACCTTGATGCCAATGCTGTTCAAACATGATTAATGCAGCCGGCAATTCAGTTTCGTCTAGCTGGATTTTCTCAAGTTCGTTTAAAGCGTCCTGCTTGATTTTAGCTTCGACCTGACGGCGTTCAACATTCAGTTGATTCAGCTGTTCAGCCAATGGATAGGCCGTGGCCAGATCAGGTGCCAATAGACACTCGATCCCGATGTCCATGGTTTCCATCCGTCCGGCTGCATTAATTCGCGGCCCTAAGACAAAACCGAGATCTTGCGCTTTTAGACCTGCCGGATCACGTTTTGCAATATCCAGTAGCGCACTGATCCCTGCGCGGCACTGCCCTTGCTGAATCCGTTTCAGGCCCGCATCGACCAGAATACGGTTGTTATAGTCCAGGCTCGCGACATCGGCATAAGTACCGAGTGCCACCAGATCAAGATAATTGGTAATTACCGTAGAGGATTTTTCAAGTTTCTTGCGATGGGTAGACAGATTGGCCAATACATAAAAAGCTACCCCGACCCCGGCCAGTGCTTTGCTTGGAAAGTCGCAACCCAACTGATTGGGATTGACCACGGCTTCAGCTTCGGGTGTCGGCTTGGTCGTCAGATGGTGATCGGTAATGATCACCTGCATACCATGATCTTGCGCCTGTTTCACTCCTGCATGGCTGGAAATACCATTGTCCACGGTAATCAGCAGATCAGGCGTGAAATTGACGAAAGCCAGATCGGCAATGGCAGCAGTCAGACCATAGCCATACTTAAAACGGTCTGGTACCAGATACTCGACCTTGGCGCCCATATCACGTAGAGCCAGCACCATGAGTGCAGTACTGGTTGCACCATCGGCATCGTAATCGCCGACAATCACGATTTTCTGGCCACGATCAATTGCCTGATCGATCAACTGAATCGCATCCGTCAGGCCTTTCATGGTCGGTGCCAGCAGATGCTTGAGTTTAAGCTCAAGTTCCTGCTCGGACTCCACCCCGCGACGGGCCAGAATTTCAGCCACAAACGCTGGAACACCCTGAAAATTTTCAGGACGGGTCAGAAAGGGGCGCTGTTTGATGTCAAGTTTTGGCATGATTTTTGGCATAATCAAGGCATCAAGCGTTGCAATTGCCATGCACCGTCAATTTTCTCATAGCTTAAACGATCATGCAGACGGTTCGGACGGCCCTGCCAGAATTCATAATAATCGGGTTCGAGACGATAACCGCCCCAAAACTCCGGTTTATCCAGCTGTTGCTGATTCGCCACCTGATTATGCAAATCCCAGAAACGCTGTTGCAGCTCTTCACGGCTGGCAATTACCCCACTTTGCGGGGTGCTAATATGCGCAGCAATCTGGCTGTCACGTGGGCGTTTATGATAGTAATCAGTCGACTCCTGTTCAGAAATCTTGATGACTTTACCACTTACCCGAATCTGACGTTCCTGATCCTGCCAATAGAACAATAATTCGGCATACGGATTTTCGGCCAGATCCAAACCTTTTTGGCTGTCATAATTGGTATAGAAGTCATAGCCGGCCTCAGTCGCCCCGCGCAGTAATACGGTACGCACATGCGGATGACCTTGAGCATCCGCCGTTGCCAATGACATGGCATAGGGTTCATGCAGCTTCGCTTCTAGTGCATGGTTAAACCATTGCAAGAACTGCATATGCGGATTCGGGTTGACCTGCTGTTCTTGCAGCTCGCCTTTCTGATAATTCAGGCGTAGCTCACTCAGATCTTTGATCAGATCACTCATTCTTTCTTCCTCTAAGCGGCATTGGCACGTACAGCATCAGCTAATGAATTTGCCAGTGCAGTCACTTCACTTAAATCTTCGCCTTCAACCATGACACGAATCACCGGTTCAGTGCCTGATTTACGAATCAACAAGCGGCCACGCCCTTTAAGCTGCTGTTCGGCTTTTTCAAATTCAGCGGCCAAGGCCGGGACTGAATAAGGATCAAACATGGCATCTAAACGCACATTGACCAGGACATTTGGCAACAGTTGAAAATCAGCCACCAGCTCATGCAGGGCTTTCTTCTGTTCAACCATGACTGTCAACACTTGCAAGGCGGCAATAATAGCATCGCCGGTGGTGCTCTTGTCCAAGGTCAGAATATGCCCAGAAGGCTCGCCACCAATCGTCCAGCCATTTTCTTCCAGACCTTGCAACACATAACGGTCGCCGACTTTGGCACGTAATAATGGCACTTGAGCTTTTTCCAGTGCCAGTTCCAGTGCCATATTACTCATTAAGGTGCCGACGATACCTGCCGGCTTTTTCGAGCTTTGCGTGGCAAGAATATACAGAATATGATCGCCATCAATCAGCTTTCCAGACTTATCCACCAGAACTACACGGTCGGCATCGCCATCAAAAGCAACACCTAAGTCGGCCTGATGCTGGATCACGGCTTGTTGCAAGCTTTCAGGATGAGTCGAACCACAGTCTTTATTGATATTTAACCCGGTCGGTTCATTATGAATGGCAATCACACGTGCGCCTAGCTCACGGAACACAGCAGGCCCGACGTTATAGGCGGCACCATTGGCACAATCCACCACAATGGTGAGTTCATTCAAGTCCAGATGATAGGGGAAAGTCGATTTACAGAATTCAATATAGCGACCATTGGCATCTTTGACCCGGATACTTTTACCCAGGCTCGCGGTATCTTCAATGATGAAATCTTGTTCGAGTTCCTGATTGATTTCTTCTTGCAAGGCATCCGGTAATTTCTTGCCTTCCGCCGAGAAAAACTTAATACCGTTATCGAAATACGGATTATGCGAAGCAGAAATTACAATTCCCAGGCTGGCATGCAAGGCGCGGGTCAAATGAGCAATCGCCGGTGTTGGCAGTGGGCCTAAAAGATGAACATAGACGCCAGCCGCATTTAAACCTGCCTGCAAGGCGGCTTCCAGGATATAGCCAGACAAACGGGTATCTTTACCCAAAACCACCAAGGGCTTGGCTTTTTTACTATGACGCTTTAAAACCTTACCGGCTGCAAACCCCAATTTCAGGGCAAACTCAGGGGTAATCGGCAATTCGCCAAACTTTCCACGAATACCGTCCGTACCAAAATAACTCATCTTTATCTCACTTCTTAGCGGATGATTGATCTCACCCATTTTTTCCCTGTGCCACACTTTACACCAAAATAAAAAAGCCGTCATTTGCATGACGGCTTTTAAAAATTTTAAATCACAGGAGATTACCCCACGCGATAGTTGGGTGCTTCTTTGGTAATGGTCACATCATGCACATGTGATTCCGACATACCGGCAGAAGTGATTTTCACAAACTTGGCATTTTGACGCAGGTCTTCAATCACGGCAGAACCGGTATAACCCATCGAAGAACGTAGGCCGCCCATCATCTGATGCACGATATTGCCCATTGGACCTTTGTACGGTACGCGACCTTCAATGCCTTCAGGAACCAGTTTCTCGGCACCGGCTTTAGAGTCCTGGAAGTAACGGTCAGCCGAACCGGTTGCACCCGCCATGGCACCCAACGAACCCATACCGCGGTAGGCTTTGTAGTAACGGCCCTGGAAGAATTCAACCTCGCCCGGTGCTTCTTCAGTACCGGCCATCAATGAACCGACCATAATGGTACTTGCACCCGCACCAATCGCTTTGGCCATATCGCCAGAGAAACGGATACCACCATCCGCGATCAAAGGAATCTGATCTTTCAGCGCATTGGCCACAGAATCGATTGCAGAAATTTGCGGCATACCAATACCGGCCACAATACGTGTGGTACAGATTGAACCCGGACCAATCCCGACTTTAACCGCATCCGCACCTGCATCAAGTAAGGCCAATGCAGCATCGCCAGTTGCGATGTTACCGCCAATCACCTGAACTTGTGGATAGTTGGCTTTCACCCAACGTACCCGCTCGATCACACCCGCAGAATGACCATGTGCTGTATCGACAACAATCGCATCGACTCCAGCTTCAACCAGTGCTTCAACACGGCTTGGGGTTTCTGCACCGGTACCGACTGCAGCACCGACACGTAGACGACCTAAATCATCTTTACAGCTGTTTGGATAAAGTTCAGCTTTACGGAAATCTGTCACCGTAATCAAGCCTTTCAGCTCTTGCTGATCATTCACCACCAATACTTTTTCAATACGGTGCTGCTGTAATAAGGCTTGGATATTTTCTTTCGATTCGCCTTCGCGAACTGTTACCAGACGATCCTGACCAGTCATGATGTTGCTGACTGGCTGCTCAAGATTGGTTTCAAAGCGTGTATCGCGACCGGTGACAATACCGACCACTTTGCCATCTTTCACCACTGGTACACCACTGATATTGTTGGCTTGAGTCAAAGCAATCAATTCACGTACTGTGGTTTCAGGAGTAACTGTAATCGGGTCTTTGACCATACCCGCTTCGAATTTTTTCACACGGCGCACTTCTGCAGCCTGAACAGCGATATCCATGTTCTTGTGCAAAATACCGATACCACCGTTTTGCGCCATTGCAATTGCCATACGGGACTCAGTCACCGTATCCATCGCTGCAGACACAAGAGGAATATTCAGGTTAATGCCACGGGTCAGGCGTGTCTTTAGAGAGACATCTTTTGGGAGAACAGTAGAATAGGCAGGGAGTAATAGGACATCATCGAAGGTTAACGCGTCTTGAACGATGGTCAACATAACAGTCTCACTGGTAATTTCCGTGCACTATTATAAACAAATATCGACTTAAATTTCATTGCAATTGCAAAATTATTTTTGCATTAAAATAGTTTTGAGGGCTGGATTTTTCCAGTGAATCAATTTGAGAACTACGACATCAGAAAAGAACTGACCACAGTAGTCTGATGCTTGAACTCAATCCCGATACTTTGAAAAGCTAAAAAGCAGAGCCTAAACTCTGCTTTGGGTCGATTTAGCTGACGTATTCAAAACTGTCATCATTGTCAGCTTCATCATTTTCAATCTGAATAAAAGGCAACATATTATGTGCCAAACGGGCTTTATTGCATTGATCATCGGCGATCTGTACTTCTTTGCAGGATGAACTGCGCAGCTCGTACATACCGCAACTGACCTGCTGGCCAATGGTGCCATCCAGTGCAATACAGCGTGGATTTTTTTGATTGGTTCCAGCCATACATGAATAAACTGCTGTTACAGGTTCCGTATAATGCTCAGGCATATGAATCCCTTCAGCCCAGTAAAACGAAACCCTGAAATAGGCGCAGCACGCCCCGCAGCTTAAACATGCATCTGGTGTTGGAACTTGAGATAACATTTCTTATAAGTTCTCATGATCAAAAAAAAGTTTTTTGGAGAAGAAATATAAAAAATGTTGTTTTTCTACACAAGAAAAATTTTATTTTTCTGTGAACTATTCAGGACAGGTAAAAACAGTTTCGTCCATCAGGTCGGTGCCACATTGCAGCGTTTCAATCCAGTCCAGAAACTGGGTGATCTGCTCTTTACCCATAAAAGGCGTGCCATGCTGCGGCACAATCATCTCGATATCCATGCCCCGCACCATGTTCACCCAAAGACGAATCACCTTGTTATTGCACATATAACGCTGATGAAAGCTTTTCATTTTTGGGATATGCGCAGCAAAATTTTCCAGTGGCTTGGCGGCATCATCCACCATAGAGGCACCCATATCGCCTGAAAACAGGATTTTGGCAATCGGATCGTAAAACTGGAAATTGCCTACCGAATGCAGAAAATGCGCCGGGACTGCCACGATATTAGAATTACCCAAGGGAATAATCTGGCCATGATCCGGCAGCTCGACCAGCCGATCCAGCCAGTTGCCTTTCATGCGGTCACTCATAAAAGCCGAGTTTAAATGTGGCAAGAAACGCGCCCAGAGCTTGGAAGCCACCACTTTGGCATCGGTATATACCAGCCAGCGCGGCATGGAAGTGATAATGTCCGGGTCCTGATGTGAAGCCATGACATAGTCCAGATGGGTCAAGCGGGTGTATTTATTCAGCTCCATGGTCAGCGGAACATAGGTCAAATCGCCACCCGGATCGAGTACCGCAGCGCGCTCATTGTCAATAATCAAAAACTGGTTTGCCTGAACGCCTTCACCTTTGACCAGACTGGTAAAACTAATGCATTTATGTGTCCCGTTATCAAACAGGACTTGCGATGTGGTGCGCTCAAAAACCATGTAAATTCCCCAATTTATAGTTAAAACTGCTGTTTTATACCCGTACAACATATAAGGAATTAATAGAATTTACAATCCATAAAACTGGCCATATCACGAGATTTATCAAGGTTTTCAGAGAATTTTAAGCAGAAAAAATCCTGAGTTTTTAGCTCAGGATTGGATTCATGCAGTTCTTGTTTCAGGCTTTAGAATAAATAGTATTGGACCAGTGTCGCGACACCTATGACCAGGAAAATGGCCGCGCCAATTTTATGGATCAGGCTGATCGGCAGTCTGTTCGCCAGTTTATCACCCAAAAATACTGCAGGTGCATTGGCCAGCATCATACCCAGCGTAGTACCTAACATCACCCAGAAGACGCTGTCGAAACGTGCCGCCAGTGCTACTGTAGCAATCTGGGTCTTGTCGCCAATTTCTGCCAGAAAGAACAAAATGAAGGTTGCACCAAAGACCCCGAATTTTTGCCATTTATTGATACTGGCATTTTCATCACCCAGTTCATCCGGAATCAGCATCCAGGCCGCCATCGCAATAAAACCAATAGACACAATCCACAGCAACACTTCCGGCCCAATCACCGTGGTGATCCATTGCCCCAATACCGCAGAAAGGCCATGGTTAATCAGCGTCGCCAATAAAATAGCAACTAAAATAGGAATGGGTTTGCGAAAACGTGCGGCAAGCAGCAAAGCCAGCAGTTGGGTTTTGTCACCCATTTCAGCCAGTGCCACGATTGCGGTCGACAGTAAGAATTCATACATGAGGTCTTTCTCTGGCTAGCATCCAATACCAATGACTCACCGCTCCTGCTAGCCAAAATCTACAGAGTGGTAAATCAAAGGTCTTGCCAACAAAAGAAAGCTTCGAGAAGCTCATTTGGTTCTTTGCTATGATGACCATGTCCGGTTCAGGACAAATATGTTGACCATCACCCTTCTGCTTTGCGCAAAAGGCGGCTACTCCCCAATGAAGTGCGCCAAGTATAGAATCAAATCCATTATTTTTCAATGTGGCAAAAATAAACCCCGCCGAAGCAGGGTCTATGATTGAAATAATCTGATCAGATTAAATCAATAAAGTACGGATATCTTTGAGCAGCTGGGTCAGCTTGTTGGTGAAACGCGCAGCATCTGCACCATTAATCACACGGTGATCGTATGACAAAGACAACGGTAGCATCAAGCGTGGATCAAAGCCTTCACCATTCCAGACGGGTTGCATGGTGGCAGGTGAAATTCCCAGAATTGCCACTTGCGGCCAGTTCACCAGCGGCGTAAATGCAGTACCACCAATTGAGCCCAGGCTGGTAATGGTAAAGTTCGCCCCTTGCAGATCTTTTGGCGACAATTTCTTGTCACGCGCTTTTTGACCCAAGCTTCCCAGCTCAGTGGCAATCTGTTTAATCGACTTCTGATCGGGATGACGCAATACCGGAACCGTTAAACCATCTGGCGTTGCCACCGCGATCCCCATATGGATCTCGTTACGTAGCAATACTGACTTGCCATCATCGGCCAAGTGACCAGCAAACTCGCGCTCTTCTTTTAACAAGTGCGCAACTACTTTGATGATGAAGGCCATAATGGTCAGGCTCAGGCCTTCTTTCTTGAAGTTGCCTTTCAGCTCATTACGCCACGCTTCTAGTTCAGTAATATCGGCTGCATCAAACTGGGTCACTTGCGGAATGAAATTATTCAGCGACAACTGCGGAATAGACACTTGTTGCAAACGCGTCAAGGCTTTTTCTTCCACACCACCAAAAGCACTAAAGTCTGGCAATTTTGGTAGACCTGCGGCTTGAGCAGCAGCGGCTACAGGAGCAGCCTGCGGCGCAGTCAGGCGCGCTTTGACATACGCTTTCAGATCTTCTTTCATCACCCGGGCATTGGAACCTGAAGCCTGAACTTCTGACAATACTACGCCCAGTTCACGTGCCAGTTTACGTACAGCAGGGCCGGCATAGACTTTCGAGTTGGCGATATTCTGCTCTTTGGTCAGCTTGTCGGCATTGTCAGAGGTCGCCACCGCTGGAGTAGAAGATGCAGCAGGTGCTGCTTTGGTGGTCTCTACTGGTGTAACAGCTGCTTTCGGTGCTTCCGCTTTAGCCGCAACAGGTGCAGCCTCTGCTTGCGCTTCAGCTTGAACTGTCATCAGTGCAATGCCTTCAGAGACATTTTGTCCCAGCTCAACATGAATGGCCTTGATTACCCCAGCAGTTGTGCTTGGCACTTCAACCGTGGCTTTGTCTGATTCCACCACAATGATGCTCTGGTCTTTTTCAACCGTATCACCGACAGAAACCAGAATTTCAGCCACAGCTGCTTTGTCTACCCCGAGGTCAGGCGCCATCACTTCAACCTCACCCGCAGGTGCTGCTGCAGCTTGAGCCACTGACTCCGCTTTAGCATCTTGAACTGGCGCAGCTTCAGCTTTTGGCGCTTCTGCTGCAACAGTCGGGGTCGATCCTGAAGTTTTCACTTTTAGAATCACCACACCTTCTTTAACCGTGTCGCCTTCTTTAATGTCGATGGATTCCACCGTGCCTGCAACCGTACTTGGCACTTCAACAGTCGCCTTGTCCGATTCCACCACCACGATGCTTTGATCCACCTCGATTTCATCACCGACAGAGACCAAAATTTCACCGACAGTGGCTTTCTCTACACCAATATCGGGGACTTGAACATCGACCACTTGTGAACTTGCTTGAGCCTCAGGCGCAGCAGAAACTTTTGGCTGATGTGATGCCAGTTCTTGCATGATTTCCTGATCAGGCAAAGACGTCGGTGTATTTTCTGAGGTTTTTTGTGAGGCATCTGCTTGCTGTGGCTCGACCACATCCGTACTGCCATCTTCAGCTTGCAGTTCAATCAGTACCGCGCCTTCAGTCACTTCATCACCCTGACTGACCAGAATGCTTTTCACCACCCCTGCTGAAGTGCTGGGCACTTCAACAGAGGCTTTATCGGATTCAAGCAACACGATGCTGTCATCAATCGCAATCGTATCACCGACTTTGACCAGAATTTCGGCCACGGTTGCCTGATCTACACCAATATCGGGAGTCGTAATTTGCATGCTTAGTTCTCCTCTTTGTAGTCAGCAACAGCATGTACAGATGGGGTGTCTTGCGGTGCCCAAGCCACCGGACGATCGGTATCCAGCTCAAACGTCGAGATCGCGTCTTTCACCAGGCGCGGATCAACTTCACCTTCATCTGCCAGTTTTTTCAGAGTTGCCACCACAATATGGGCAGCATCGACACCGAAGTAGCTACGTAAATTACCACGTGTATCTGAACGGCCATAACCATCGGTACCGAGTGCCACAAATGGGCGGCCATCTGGAAGATAGGCACGAATCTGTTCGCTATAGGCACGCATATGATCAGTTGCAGAAACCACAATACCTTCGGTACCGCGTAGCTGTTTCGATATCCATGCTTCTTTCACATCCTCAGCAAGTGGATGCAGGCGGTTGTATTCTTCACATGCCATACCATCACGTGCCAGTTCATTGAAGCTGGTGACACTGTAGACATTTGAGTGAATTTGATATTCCTCACGCAGAATCTTCGCCGCCTTGATCACTTCACGCAGGATCACACCCGAGCCCAGTAACTGAACCGTGGCTTTTTCATCTTCTTCCAGTAAGTACATACCACGCTTGATGCCTTCTTCAACACCTTTTGGCATTTCCGGATGCTCGTAGTTTTCGTTCATCACGGTCAGGTAATAGAACACACGTTCCTGATTCACATACATACGTTGTAAACCGTCATGCACGATCACTGCCAGTTCATAACCAAAACATGGGTCATAAGAGACACAGTTTGGAATGGTATTGGCCAGAATATGGGAATGACCATCCTGATGCTGCAAGCCTTCGCCGTTTAGTGTAGTACGACCAGCAGTCGCACCGAGCAAGAAACCTTGTGCCTGTGCATCGCCTGCTGCCCATGCAATATCACCGATACGCTGGAAACCGAACATCGAGTAGTACATGTACATCGGGATCATTGGCAGGTTATTGGTTGAATAACTGGTGCCTAACGCGGCCCAGGCACTCATGGCGCCGGCTTCGTTAATTCCTTCTTGCAACATGTGTCCGTCTTTGGCTTCACGATAATGCATCAACTGTTCTTGGTCTTCAGGCGTATATTTCTGACCATGCGCAGCATAGATACCGAGCTGGCGGAACATGCCCTCCAAACCAAAAGTACGTGCTTCATCTGGCACAATCGGAACAACACGGTCTTTAATTGCTTTCTCTTTAAGAAGCGCAGAGATTAAACGTACCATCACCATCGTGGTCGACTGTTCTTTACCATTTGAACCCGCCAAGACCGAATCAAATACCGAAAGTTCAGGAATCGCCAGTTGCTCGCTTTCCTTCCGACGTGCAGGCAGATAACCACCCAATGCTTCACGACGTGCTTTCATGTATTTCAGCTCAGGTGAATTTTCGCTTGGACGATAGAATGGTACTTCTTCCAATTGCTCATCGGTAAATGGCAGGTTGAAGCGGTCACGCACGTATTTCAAAGAGTTGATTTGCATCTTCTTGATTTGGTGTGTTTTGTTGACTGCTTCGATTTCTTCTGACAAGCCATAACCTTTGACGGTTTTCGCCAGAATCACGGTCGGTTGACCTTTGGCAGTACAAGCTTCAGCATAGGCAGCAAAAACTTTGTACGGGTCGTGGCCACCGCGGTTCAGATTATCAATATCTTCATCGCTTAAATCCTTGACCAGCTCTTTGGCTTCTGGGTATTTACCGAAGAACTTTTCACGTGCATAGGCCCCACCTTTGACCTGGTAACGCTGGAAATCACCATCAACCGCTTCTTCCATCACCGCTTTGAGTGCGCCAGATTTATCTTTATCCAGTAATGGGTCCCAATGACGGCCCCACACCACTTTAATCACACGCCAGCCTGCGCCGCGGAATAGTGACTCAAGTTCCTGAATGATCTTGCCATTACCACGTACCGGACCATCCAGACGTTGCAAGTTACAGTTCACCACCCAGATCAGGTTGTCGAGTTTTTCACGACCTGCCAGCGAGATTGCACCGAGGCTTTCTGGCTCGTCCATCTCGCCATCGCCCAAATAAGCCCAGACCTTACGATCTTCTTCTTTGATCAGGCCACGGTTCATCAGGTACTTTTGAATATGCGCCTGATAAATCGACATGATTGGGCCCAAACCCATCGATACCGTTGGGAACTGCCAATAATCCGGCATCAAATAAGGATGCGGATAAGATGGCAAACCTTTGCCACCGACTTCACGACGGAAATTATTCAGATGATCTTCAGTCAAACGGCCTTCTAAAAACGAACGCGCGTAAATACCGGGGGCACAGTGACCTTGATAATAGATCATGTCGCCGCCAAAGCTGTCACTGTTGGCACGGAAAAAATGGTTAAAACCGACATCATATAAAGTTGCGGAAGAGGCAAAGCTGGCCAAGTGACCACCGAGGTCATCACCGGTTTTATTTGCGCGCAATACCATTGCCAAGGCATTCCAGCGAACCAGCGCACGAATCCGGCGTTCCATATCCTGGTCGCCCGGCATTGCCGGTTGTTCTTCAACCGAAATCGTATTTAAGTAGGGAGTATTTAAACGCTGAATAGGAACATGCTTTGCAATTGCGCGTTGATAAAGTTTTTCTAATAAAAATGCTGCACGCTCGGTACCCATGTGTTGCAAAACAGAGTCAAATGCATCTTGCCATTCTTGGGTTTCTTGCGCGTCTGTATCGCCATAAAACGCCATAATCTACAGTTCCTAAAAGCCTAATTTAATGTCTTATATGTACCATATTTGAGACCTCAGCAGGTATGGCTCTGGCTGAATGCGATTTGGCAGTACTATTTAGGAACTAAATGATTGGTGACGTTTAATTACACAACATAACAAAAAATAGTCAATATAGGAGATTTATTATACATTCATTATAATAGTTGGTGATAATATCAGACTTAAAAGCGATTATCTGAAGAACCCTTCAATGTGGGTTGAAGAGCCTTAGCTTAATCGCTTTGAAATGCTTATTGGAGAGATGCTTATGTATAAAGAGCCTAATAGAAATTCAGGTCTATACTTAAGGTAACATAGCCAAATAAGTAGATGGGTTTTTACGTTGACCGTCTTTTACAACTTCATAATGCAAGTGTGGACCGGTACAGCGGCCAGTACAGCCAACGTTGGCAATATGATCACCTGCCTGTACCTGTTCTCCCACACGTGCAATAAGACGTGAAGCATGAGCATAACGTGTTAAATAGCCATTGCCATGATTGATTTCAACATATTGACCATAACCCGTACCCCAACCTGATTTGGTTACAATACCTGGGCCTGTGGCATAAATTGGTGTACCACTTGGCGCTGCAAGATCAAGACCTGAGTGATTTTCAGCACGGCCACCCATGGTACGACCACCGTAATTTGAACTTACGCGAGAATTGGGTAAGGGATGAGCGATCAGCCAGGAATAAGCACTATTTGCAGCAGCTCGATTAGATGAGGTATTTGCATACTTCTGTGCCAGCGTGCGATTGTTAAGCTCAACTGGCTTTTCACGTAGCTGAACATTCAATTTGGTTTGCGCTGGAATATCGATATCATCTGGATGAGTATATGCACCCTGTGCCAGAGTACGCGTCAATTGCTCGATACGATCTGTTGAACCATTTTCTTGATTTAGATTGACTAAATCTGCAAACGCTACCGAAGCAGCTGAAACTGATAAAGAAAATGCCAACAAAATACGTCGCATATGCATAAAAAACCTCTCTAAACTGCTTTAATCGAGTTCCTTGAAGATCTCTATCCTTGATATCCACTAAAAGAAGCGCATAAGATTAAGACATAAACATGTAGGAATTATGTATGTCGGAACCTGTCAACGTTTTTCAACAAACCAGAAAACAGATAAAAACAGGAAACTTTTCGTTTCTCTCATCACAAGTTGCTGCCTGGCAGAAACTTACGAAACTCGTACAACCGCTATTGCCCCAACCGGAACGCTGGCAAGTTGTGTGCTATCAAAATGGTGTGTTAACGATTACCGGTGAAAACCAGGCCATGATCAGTCAATTGGCCTATCTTCAAAAGCAATACATTTCACAACTCTCTCAAATAAATGAATTAACAGATCTTACAAAACTTCAAGTTTGTTTGCGGAATCCTTCACAAACGCAACCTGTTGCAGCAACACCTGAAAGAGCCTTAAATGCAGAAACACAGGAATTACTTCGTGGTGCTGCTGACTTTATAAGCGACCCTAAGCTTAGCCAAGCTTTGCTACGTTTGGCAAGCAATAAAAAGTAACATAGCAATCAAATGTAATAAATTAGAAAAGCAGTATTATGCGACACATGTCACACTATTGACGCAATAACTAAAACATAAAGACACAAACACAATGACTTATGTCACATTCACATACATGATTGGACAATTGGCCTCGTCATCAAATGTTACAATTTCATAGCAGCTTGGATCACTTTTCACATTGCGCAACAGCTGATTATTCAAAGCATGTCCAGATTTATAACCATCAAATTTGGCAATGATCTGATGTCCAAGCAGATACAAATCCCCGACTGCATCCAAAATTTTATGGCGTACAAATTCATCAGAGAATCTTAGACCCTCTTCATTCACCACTCCGGTTTCATCCACACCAATGGCATTCTCCAAACTGGCTCCCAGTGCCAGATTATTGGCTTTGAGATAATCCAGATCTTTCATAAAACCAAAGGTACGCGCTTCACTAACCTCATAAACAAAAGTTTCAGTCGAGAAATCGATACTAGCGGACTGATGTTCTTTTTTAAAAGCAGGATGATCAAAATCAATGGTGAAATTCAGCTGAAAGCCATGGTGCGGACTAAAAATAGCACGCTTATCATCAATCAGTGCTTCAACCGGTTTAATAATCTTGACGAATTTTTTCGCAGCATCCAGTTCTTGCAGACCACCTTGCATGAGCAAATAGATAAACGGGCCTGCACTGCCATCCATAATCGGCACTTCCGAGGCAGAGACTTCGATAATCAGGTTATCAATTCCTAAACCGGCAATCGCACTCATGACATGTTCAATCGTACCGACTTTGGCATTTTCCTGAACCAGATTCGAGCACATGAAAGCTTCCTGAATCAGCATCGCATCGGCAGGAATGTCGACCGGCGGATTCAGGTCAATACGACGAAACACAATTCCCCCATCGGCATGGTGCGGCACAAAGTTAATCATGACTTTTTGCCCACTGTGAAGACCGATTCCGCTCGCTTTCACGATACGTTTCAGGGTACGTTGTTTCAACATGCTTCTTTCATCTGTTCATCAATAAAACCGCTATACGTTAGCATATTTGGCCATTGAGAAAAAACAAAAAGGTGGCTTAAAAGCCACCTTTCCTGTGTAATCATGGTAAACACATGATGTTACATGTTATTTACGCTGTTGATTCTTAAGATAATCCTGAATACTCATTGGCGTTGGACGCGGGCTTGAAACTGATGCTGCAGCATTCGCTGGCGTAGCGGTTTCATGCTGTTGGCGCTGAATCGCTGGTACATCATCATCTTCTACCACAGCCTGTGAGGCTGCTGCTGGGCGCGTTGCCTGTACATTGGTACGTTTGGTCGGTTCAACTGAATCCGCTGCATGACGGGTTAAACCCGTTGCAATCACGGTCACACTGATTTCATCACGTGCATCCGGATCAAATACCGTACCGTAGAACACCTGACCTTCATCCAAATCGACAATCTGGTTAACAACATCGGTGATTTCTTCAATTTCACCGAAAGTGACATCATCGCCACCCGTTACGTTAATCAGAATACCTTTGGCATTCATGATGGTTACGTTATCGAGTAATGGGCTACGAATAGCCTGTTCAGCAGCCTGACGGGCACGGTTTTCACCACGGCCTAAACCAACACCCATCATGGCATAACCACGAGTACTCATCGCTGTTTTCAAATCGGCGAAGTCAAGGTTAATATGACCCGGACGTACCACAAGATCAAAAATACTGCGTACCGCATTCAGTAGCACATCATCCGCTTTTTTATAGGCATCTTTCATTGAAATATCACGGAAGACTTTCAATAAACGCTGATTTGGAATGATAATCAATGAGTCGACATGCTGCTCAAGCGCTTCAATGCCTTTTTCCGCAGATTGTAAACGGCGCTTGCCCTCAAAGTTGAATGGCGTCGTCACTACACCAACCGTCAGGATACCCATTTCTTTGGCAATTTCAGCAACCACTGGCGCAGCACCCGTTCCGGTACCACCGCCCATACCCGCAGTGACAAAGACCATATCGGTCCCTTCAAGCTGCTGGCGGATCAGTTCACGGCTTTCTTCTGCGGCAGTCTGACCCACTTGCGGATTGGCACCTGCACCCAGACCACGGGTACTTTGCTCACCCAGCTGAATTTTAAATTCGGCTTCCATGCGATCGAGTGCCTGCTTGTCCGTATTGGCACAAACAAACTTTACGCCCTGGATATCAGACTGCAACATGTGTTGTACAGCATTACCACCCGCACCGCCTACACCAAACACAGTGAAACGGGCTTGACCATTGCTATCGCTATGATCGTCTTCGAAAAATTCAAATGAGGCCATGACCTATAAAATTCCTAATTCATAATTGGCAGTCACTAAGCCCGTACACTGCCTTAATCTTAATAAAATTGTTTTTAAGAATGCTGCTCATGCGTTAACTTGTCAAGTACAAGCCCGATTAACTACATCTTCTCAACAATATTCACAATAAAAATCGACTTAAAAGATTGATTTCAAGGTGTCATTAAAGCCAGACCAAGCCCGCTTGACGCGCTGAGTTAACGATAATCGCTCTACATCATCCTGTTCTACAATCGTGTCTTGAGTATCACTCTGACTAAACATCAGCAAACCCGCGACCGTACTATATTGCGAACGGCGTAGCGCTGCCTGATGCTGTTCATCGGCATACACCTGCGTTGGTGGATTACCCAAATGAGCTGACACACCCAAGGTACGGCGTACAAAACTCACCATACCTTCAATATGACTGGCATCACCGGTCAGGACCACACCATGATACAAGCCCTGGATCGCGCCATTTTTCACCAGTTCATCACGCACCAATCCAAGAATCTCGTCATAACGCGCCATGATAATTTCGGTCAGCTCAATCCGGCTGATGGTTTGTGGCCCATCAATCCCCTGGAACTGAATCATATGGTCAGGCTTGACCACTTTCAGGTCTACGCAGCCATACAGCAGTTTCAGGCGTTCAGCTTCTTCGGTCGTGGTCTGCAACACCGCCGCAATATCACGGGTCACATGCTCGCCACCACGCTGGAAGGTATGGGTTAAGGCCAGACGACCATCCACATACACCGCCACATTGGTGGTGCCGGCACCGATATCGACCAGACAGACGCCATATTCTTTTTCATCTTTGAGCAGACTGGCCTCAGCAGTTGCCAGACTTGAGACCACCATTTTCTCCACACCAATATTGGCGCCCTTGAGGGCACGGTCAATATTTTGCATGGTGCTAATCGGCAGCATCATCAGATGATAATGACCAGTCATGCTATGTGCAGACATCCGAATCGGATTCAGCACCCACTCTGATGAGTCATCCAGCTCGAAGCCCAGAGGCACAGCACTGACCAGATAATGGTCTGAAGTCAAATGACTGGCTTTGGCCAACTCCAGTGCACGAACCACTTCGCTGGTGGTAATCGCATGTTCGCTATTGTCGATCGAGGTTCGACCTGAAGCATAAAAACTTTTTAATTCGGCACTTGGAATAGAGACCCAAGCAGAATGCACCCGACACTCCGCCATATCTTCTGCTTCTTGGACGGCATTTTTAATTGCGGTAATAACTTTATCGAGACTGACAATTTTCCCTTTACTCATGCCTCGGTTACGAGCGGTAGCCATACCAATCACTTGGATATTGTCTGGCGCGTGTACCTTGCCAATCAAAACTGAAACTTTGTGTGTCCCAATGTCAATCGCCACAACCGAGGGAACAGCTTCACTCATTATTCACTACTACCATTACATGTTTGTTAGATTTATGGCTTGAATGCCTCTATTTTTTAAAGCCGATCATTATGGCTTTACTGTTACATTATTCTCAACGCCCGTGTCATCAATGGTTACAATAAAATGCCCATTTACAATTTTAGGCGGAATTGAATTTTTCCACTGTATCGACAATCCATTGCGATAACGCAGGTCGATGGCCGAAATTTTAGACCAGACCGGCTTTAAGTCGCTTTGAGATAGATAGCTCAAGCGCTGTAATTTGCTCATGGTCTGATCTTTATCCACAATTATTCTTAAACCCGAATCAAACTGCATAAACCAGGTCATTCGCTCGGTGAGATAGAGTTCTTTTAGACGAATGCCGTGTGGCAAAAATAACTGATTAATTTCATTATAACGACGCATCATGGTTTCTGCATGGCTCGCCGGCCCATGTAGTAACGGTAATGCCTGATAATTCTTGGGTGTGACTTCCGTGAAAATAACACCACTGTCACTTAGTAAACGCCCTGTCCCCCAACGCGCAATCGCATGATGCGGCATGACCCGTACCCGAATGCCATTTGGCCAAGCTCGGGACACCACGACCCGATCTACCCAGGACAATTCCAGGGTACGATCACGGATCGCTTCCAGATCCGAAGTAAAATAGTTTTCGGTCACAATCGGTGACACATATTGCATGACCTGACGCTGTTCAGCAGCCGAGCGCGTACCTATCACGCCCAGCTCTGCCACGTCACTATTGGTCATGACTTTATATAAGCCCAATATTCCAAAGGCCAGCACCAATACCGCAATACACAACAATAACCAGCCACCAAAATTGGTCAGCTTTTCTTTACGTGTTGGCGGCTTGTCGTGAATTGAAGTAATCGCAGCACGTTTACGGCGCATGGAAACAGGAAGTTGAGCCATATTTAGTGTGCCGAACCGGTCAGAGTCTGTTCCAGAATCGCAACACACAGCTCATCAAAACTGTATCCAACTGCAGCTGCCGCTTTTGGCACCAGAGAATGACTGGTCATACCCGGTACAGTATTTACTTCAAGCAACCAGAAGTTGCCCTGTTCATCCTGCATGGCATCAATCCGGCCCCAACCACTGGCACCGACTGCCTGGAATGCGCGCAAACTCAAGGCTTTTAACTGCTGCTCTTCAGCTTCGCTTAAGCCACACGGAATGCCATATTGCACATCATTACGGTTATATTTAGCTTCATAATCGTAGAAGGCGACATCTTGAGGTGGTTCAAGACGAATCACGGGCAGCGCCTGACCATTTAAAACCACAATGGTGTATTCACGGCCAGTAATCCATTTTTCTGCCATCACCACGGCATCATGTTCAGTTGCCTTGGCAATTGCTTCTGCAAAGTCTTCAATTTTTTCGACCTTGCTCATGCCGATACTTGAACCTTCATGCACCGGCTTGATGATCAAAGGCAAGCCTAAAGCATTGACAATATCGGTCGCATCAGAGTCTTTGGTGACAATGCGATATGGTGCTGTCGGCAATTCCGAACCCTGCCAGACCTGCTTGGTCTTGACCTTGTCCATGCCGATTGCAGAGCCTTGTACCCCTGTACCGGTATAGGGCACATTTAGCCATTCCAGTACACCCTGAATCTGACCGTCTTCACCACCACGACCATGCAATACAATGAAAGCACGGTCATAATTTACCAGTTCTGTGACACTACGTTGCTGCGGGTCAAAAGCTTCCGCATTGACCCCTGAACGCACTAATGCCTCAAGTACCGCCGTACCACTGTCTAGAGAAACCTCACGCTCTGCAGATTTACCACCAAGCAACACGGCAACTTTTCCGAATTTTGAAGCATTTGACACGTTTATATCCTTAAACTTTTTTCAATCTGGTCAATTCAATTCAGTCACGCAAGATGACTATTTTATATATAAGTGATTTTGCGCAAGCTCGACTGAGATTGCTCCAACATTACCTGCGCCCTGGGTTAATAACAAGTCATTTGCTTGCAATACTTTTCTCATGATCTGATTCAGGTTGCCGTCCGCCGCATCGACCAGAATCGGCTCGACTTCACCACGTAGACGAATGCTACGGGCCAAAGTACGGCTGTCTGCCCCGACAATCGGTTTTTCACCGGCAGGATAAACATCCAGCAACAATAACTGGTCTACAGTAGAAAGCACTTCCACAAAATCATCAAAGCAGTCACGGGTACGGCTATAACGGTGTGGCTGGAACATCATCACTAGGCGACGGTCCGGATGGCTCTGACGCGCGGCTTTAATCGTCGCTTCTACTTCTTTTGGATGATGACCATAATCATCCACCAGTTTCACATCACCGCCCTCAATCGCAAACTCACCCTGAACCTCAAAGCGGCGACCCACACCACTAAAACCTTCCAGTGCACGGCAGATTGAAGCATCAGACACGCCTTCATCGGTTGCTATACCAATCGCGGCCAGGGCATTCAGCACATTATGCAAACCTGGCTGGTTGACCGTTACACGCAATGGCTCACGCTCTTTACGCAATACGGTAAAGTGGGTTTGCATGCCATCCTGATCAACATCTACTGCGCGGATGTCATTGTCTTCATTGAAGCCATAAGTCAGTAATGGACGTGCAATCCGCGGCATGATTTCACGGATATTGGCATCATCACCACAGACTACGGCCAGGCCGTAAAATGGCAGTTTTTGCAGGAACTGGATAAAGGTATCTTTCAGGACATCGAAGCTACCGCCATAAGTATCCATATGATCGGCATCAATATTGGTCACCACGGCAGCCATCGGTTCCAGGTGCAGGAAAGAAGCATCTGACTCATCGGCTTCGGCTACGATATAACGGCTGGCGCCCAAGGCTGCGTTCATACCGGTACGGTTCAGCAAACCACCGATCACATAGGTTGGATCCATGTTTTCTTCAGCCAGCATACAGGTGATCAGACTGGTGGTTGTGGTTTTGCCATGCGTGCCGGCAACGGCAATACCATGACGGTAACGCATCAGTTCACCCAGCATTTCCGCACGGCGAACCACAGGAATACGGTTTTCAATCGCGGTTTTAATTTCCGGATTTTCTTTATCAATCGCGGTAGAGACCACGATCACATTGGCACCCTTAATATTATTTGCCGCATGTCCGATATAGACTTTAATGCCATTCGCTTCCAGCTGTGCGGTGGTATTGGATGCCTTGATATCTGAACCGGAAACTTTATAGCCTTGGTTTTTCAGTACTTCTGCAATACCACACATGCCTGCGCCGCCGATCCCCACAAAATGAATGTGTTTGATACGGCGCATTTCCGGCACTTTAATTAACTTTTTCGCTTGTTCAGCTGGGGTTGTTGGAGACATAGTTTACTCGGATTACAATTCTTGAATTAAACGGACCACATGTTGAGTCGCATCGGGTTGAGCCTGTCGACGTGCTTTTACCGCCATTTCCATTAATAGCTGGCGATTCAGCATCGGCTCTAATAAGGTTTTTAAACTTTCCGGGGTCATGCTGGCCTGTGGGCAGATTTTTGCCGCATTAATCTTGGCCAGAAAACCGGCATTGGCAGTCTGGTGATCATCCACCGCACTTGGAAGCGGTACAAAAATCGCAGCCACACCTGCCGTCGCAATTTCGGTCACCGTCAATGCGCCAGCACGACAGATCACCACATCGGCATCACTATAGGCTTTGGCCATATCTTCAATAAAAGGCTGGACTTCGACGTGCAGATTTGCCGGAGCATTGGCATAACATGCACGCGTCGCCTCAGCATGGTTTTGACCACACTGATGATAGACATTTAAAGGCACATTGAACTGTTTTAAGGCTTCAGGCACCCGTTCATTTAAGGCCTGCGCCCCCAAAGATCCGCCCACGATTAAAATGCGTAAGGGTAATCCTGCTTTTTCACGCTCCTGATAACGCCAGGACGGATTTAAAATGTCACTAATTTCTTGGCGCACCGGATTGCCCGTGGTCACGATTTTATCCTGTGCGGGAAAGGTGTCCGGAAACGCCTGACACACCGTCTTGGCAACACGCGACAATTGGCTATTGGTAAAACCGGCCACCGCATTCTGCTCATGAACCAGCACCGGAATGCCTAGGATACGCGCAGCCAGACCACCCGGCCCTGCCACATAACCACCAAAGCCGGCTACGGCATCGACTTTTAGCTGCTTCATGTATTTCATGGCACTAAAAGTCGCTTTCATGATTTTAAAAGGGGCCAAGGCCTTACGTACAAAACCATTACTACGCACACCCTGAATATCAATTTGATAAATAGGAATATTCTGATTTTTTAATAAACGATTTTCCATGCCTGCAGGCGTAGCCAGCCAAGACACTTCAATCCCTTGTTGTTGTAAATTTTTTGCAACGGCTAACGCTGGAAACACATGTCCACCCGTACCTGCGGCCATCATCATGACATGTTTAGGCTGTTTTTGCTGAGCGTCGGTCACGGTCTAATTCTTCAATTTAAAAAATGGAACAGGAAATCTGATTTAAGTGGTCAATTGTAATCACAATTGTAGGGCCTTGAAAGTTTATTTACTTTATTTCAACAAGGCATTAATTGTTTTTTTCATACGATTTTAAAGTTTAAACTAGTTTTGTTATCAGGCAGGCATTTTTCCTTAGACTTAAGTGACATATAAACACAATTTTAACCCTCTTTCATTTAATCTTTCCCTCACTGTATTTGTTAGATCTATTTGTTTTTCGGGATTTTCTCAGCAATTTCTATTCATTCACCAGTTTAATTGCTCTATTAACTTATGCCTAAATCATATAAATCTTAATAAAATTTTATGTTATCCATATCGCTATATACTTTTTTAGCTGTATTAGCGCATTGATTGAATGGATTAAATCATTATAAATGTCAAAAATATCAATTCGTGACCTATGGATTATTTTGGCCGGCTATTTGGCGGCTATTCATGTCGGGAAACTTTCTGCGGTTATTCCCATTTTACAACAGGATTTAGGTCTCAGCTTTACGCAAGCCGGTTTTTCCCTGTCTCTGGTTCAAGGCGCGGGGATGCTGTTTGCCTTGTGTATTGGTGCATTGTCAGAAAAAGTCGGTTTAAAACGCTGTCTGATCTTGGCGTTGATCATTTTAGGCCTCAGCAGTATGGCAGGCCTCTGGATTCAGCATGTCGCGGCGTTGTATTTCTTCCGTTTTACTGAAGGGATCGGATTTTTAACTATCTCCTTATGTGCCCCTGCCATTCTCAAACGTATCAGCCGAGTTGAAACACTCAATTTTAAAATGGGACTCTGGAGTTCCTATATGGGGGTTGGTGTCAGTCTTGCTGTTTTTACCATTCCCATGCTGCTTGAATACCTGAGTTGGCAAAGTATTTGGGCCATTTTAGGGAGTCTCTGTCTGCTCATTGCAGTGATGATTAAACGGTATTTATATATTGAAGCGGTCACACCGGTACAGCCGAATCGCCCGCAAGCCAGCACAGAAAATACCTCCTTCTGGCAAATTATTAAAGTGACCCTGACTCACCCACCGATTTTGTGTTTGGCCATTATTTTTGCCTGTTATACCAGTCAGTGGATAACCGTGACTGGATTCTTGCCTACCCTGTATATCGAACATGGGATTGATTTAAAAGTCGCAGGGGCTCTGGTCTCGATGGTGGTGCTTGCTAATTTAGGCGGTACCTTTGGCGCAGGTATGTTGCTGCAAGGTGGCTGGAAACCCAAAACCCTGTTAAGCACAGGATTTATCGCCATGCTGTGCAGCAGCTTGCTGACTTTTGCGGCAAGCTCTTGGCTGTCATTTGAATTACAGTTTGTGAGTGCCGTACTGTTTTCACTCATTGGCGGAATGATTCCGACCACGATCTTTGCGATTACCCTGCGCTATACACCGCGTGCCAATGCCGCAGCCGCCAGTGTCGGTCTGGTTTTACAGGTTTCAGCCTGTGCGCAATTCTTTGTACCTCCTCTGAGTGCGGCACTGGTATCCACGACACAACAATGGGCCCATATCGCGACAGTCACAGCCTGTCTTTCTATCTTAGGGATATTGATGACGCTGCTTTTATTTAAGCGATATGCTTAATAAAAAAAAGCCTCAGATGAGTAATGCCAGTCAGTTAAGAAATTGACTAGCATTTTCTTTTTTAAATTCATGATCATATTTGACAAGTAGAAAAGTCATCCGCAACTGTTTGAGGCAGGACTAGATTTAAAAATGATTGTTTCTGCGACAAATTTACTAGTCGATGGTGGCTGCCGAGTTTTGCGGTGAGGAGTGTTGCTCCGCAAGATGCCTTCCTTGCGAAGCTTCGCTTCTCATTTGGGCGAAACCAAAGTAACAAATTATTTTCAAGCATTTGATTTATAAAGTTAAGACTCCGTCGTGAACGACTAAAAAGTTAAAGAGTCTACTTCTAAACTCCTTAACTGATCAGCATTACCTCAGATGAGGCTCTTTTTCTGTCTGGTTTAAACCTGCCGCGAACGGCCTGCCTCTAATACAGCAAACAGATCATCGGCAATTGAGGTTCCAAACTGGTCATCAATTTCACGAATACAGGTTGGGCTGGTTACATTAATTTCAGTGACATAATTACCAATCACATCCAGTCCTACAAAAACCAGACCTTTTTCTCTAAGATAAGGGCCTACTTTTGCCGCAATGGCGCGGTCATTTTCAGTCAGTGGACGTGCTTCTCCCAGACCGCCTGCCGCCAGATTGCCGCGCACTTCACCATTTTGTGGAATACGGGCCAAGCAATATGGTACTGGCTCGCCATTAATCATCAGGATACGTTTATCACCTTCGACAATTTCAGGAATATAACGCTGTGCCATAATCGGCTGGGTACCGTTATTGGTCAGCATTTCAATGGTTGAACCAATATTGATGCCATCCTGATACAGGCGGAAAATTCCAGTACCCCCCATGCCATCCAGCGGTTTCACAATCACATCGACCTGTTCTTTGAGAAACTCACGAATCAGGCTTTGCTGCGAAGTCACCAGTGTCGGAACTTGCAGATGCGGGAACTGGGTCGCAAACAGTTTTTCATTACAGTCACGCAGGCTTTGTGGCTTGTTAATAATCCATGCACCTTCGCGTTCTGCCTGCTCCAGAATATAAGTGGTGTAGACAAAATTCATATCAAAAGGTGGATCTTTACGCATTAACACCACATCATAAGCAGCGATGGATTCTTTCTTTTTTTCACCGAGTTCATAATAGTGATCGTAGTCTTCAAACACCTGTAGCGGCGCTATCAAACCAAAAGCTTTGCCCTGTTCAATATATAAATCTTGTTGTAATGCATAACCAAGCTCATGCCCACGGCGTGCTGCTGCCCAAAGCATGGCCATGGTCGAGTCTTTCTTCAGGTTTACATTTTCGATGGGATCCATCACAACAAGTACGCGCATGTGTCTCTGCTCTTTTTCAAAAAATGACTTAGCAAGGAGTATAGCTTGTGTGGATTCTTTTGTTTATGGTGATTTTGCATGACTTGTTCTGTATAGATTTTTAGATAAGTACTGAGGCAGATTGAGCTCAAAAGGAGGTTTGCCATGCAACAGGCAATTATCGGTTTTCATTTGGATGAAGAACAGCATTGGGTTGCAGAGCTGGCCTGCGGACATGGCCAGCATGTACGGCATACCCCGCCGTGGCAAAATCGGCCCTGGGTGATGACCGAGCAAGGTCGCAAAGAAAAGCTTGGCATGCTGCTGGATTGTAAAAAATGTGAAAAGTGCGAAACTGAAACCTGAACCTATAAAAGTGTGATGTAGCTGACTAAAAATAATCTCGCACAGGATTTGCTAATTGCAGTCACTGCGTTTATGCTTTTATTGCTCAAACATGCAGCGTATTTTTTCAGGGTGGACTTTGCTCACACGGCTCGTCAAACAAATCTGGTTGGTGATGCTTATGGTTTTTGCCATAGGCTGGAGCAGTGTGTCTATTGCTTCTGCAACAACCATGCATTTGGTCATGTCGTCTGAACAGATGAGCAGCCATTGTCTGGATATGGTAAAAGCCTCCACCTCTCATGCTATGCATGAATCTGCGCATAACTCAGATCAAGACCTGACACAGGCTGACTGTTTTCCGAATACGCCACAGCACTCACAAGACTGTCTGGATTGCAGTATGATGGCTTGTCAAAGCCAGATGAGCGGCTTGCAAATTTCAGTCCCTGAACTGACAGTATTCGACCATCATTCTCTAGAAAGAACCCTCCTCCCAACTTATCATGCCAAACACCTTGCCGGTTATTGGCAGGAAATCCTGCGCCCACCCAAAACTTAATCCTGAATATTCAATTTTTTATTAATTAAGGATTAAGTGATGTTAATTAAAATTCCCCAATGCCTATGTCTGGGCATTTGCCTGATGTCATCGTCTGCAGTTTTTGCAGCTGTTAAAGAATATCATCTGGTTATTGATGAAAGTCCGCTCAATCTCACCGGAAAGACGGTCAAACGGATTACCGTAAACGGAAAATTCCCTGCCCCCTTGCTGGAATTCGAAGAAGGTGATGATGCGGTGATTCATGTGCAAAATAACCTGAAGAATCAAGATACCTCGCTGCACTGGCATGGCCTGCTCCTGCCCGGCCTAATGGATGGTGTCCCTGGATTTAATGGTTTTCAGGGTATCAAACCGAAGCAGTCTTTTACTTATCGTTTCAAGGTTCGTCAAAACGGTACCTATTGGTATCATGCGCATTCCAAAGGCCAGGAACAGGACGGCTTATATGGTGCCTTGGTGATTTATCCTAAAGCACAAACACCGATGCCTGAGCATGAAAAAACCGAGCGGGATTATGTGGTGATGCTGTCGGATTTTCATGAACAGGACAGCCAGCAGATTCAGAATAATTTAAAAAAATCGGCTGAATATTATCAGAATCAGCGTGAAACCGTGGGCGATGTACTCCAGCAGGTAAAACGTGACGGTCTCAAGGCCACCTGGTCAGATCGCAAAATGTGGAACCAGATGCGCATGTTGAAAACCGACCTGTCTGATGTCAGCGGTTATACCTTTTTAATCAATGGCAAAACCCCGCAACAGAACTGGAGCGGCCAATTTAAACCGAATGAAAAGGTTCGTCTGCGATTCATTAATGCCTCGGCCATGTCGTTTTTCGATGTACGTATTCCCCAGCTTAAAATGACCGTGGTTAGCGCCGATGGACAAGCTGTACAGCCGGTCGCTGTAGATGAATTCCGTATCGGAACTGCTGAAACGTATGATGTGATTGTGGAACCAACTGCACCTCATTACCAGATTGAAGCCGAATCGATCGACCGTTCAGGCTTTGCCATTGGCAGCTTGCACAATGAGGCTGATCCAGCGACACATCCGATTCAATTACCGACGCCACGTCCACGTGCCTTATTGACCATGGAAGATATGGGACATGGCGAACCGCATGACATGTCTCATACCGCACACAGCAGTCAGACCACGAAATCTGCAACAGATACGCCTAAACATGATGAGCATGCCCAGCACGACATGCACGCAGGTCACAGTGCTATACCCAAGACAAATCCGTCTCATCCACCGGTTGAGGGTTGGGTCAATATGTCTACGCCTACAGGGCATAAAGCATTGCAATATCAAGACCTCAAAGCCCTGACGCCACAAACCGATACCCGAGCCACAGAACGTGAACTGGTGATTCGTCTGGGTGGAACCATGGAACGTTATATCTGGACCATCAATGGTAAAAAATTCAGTGATGCCGAACCATTACAGGTGCAATATGGCGAACGGATCCGTTTGAAATTTATCAATGACAGCATGATGGCGCATCCGATGCATTTACATGGCATGTTTATGCAGTTGGAAAATGGTCAATCTGCTGCACAGATGCCAAATAAACACACCGTGATTGTGCCACCTGGAAAAACGCTCACAACCTTATTAACGGCAGATGAACTGGGAGAATGGGCGATTCACTGCCATCTGCTCTATCACATGAGTGCCGGCATGATGAATAAGCTGATTGTGGCACATGTGAATGACGATCAAGCTTCTCATGCTTCGCCGCAACAAATGCCGTCAAAGCCAGCAGTGGATCAAGGAGAAAGCCATGCACATCACTAAGCTCTTTTTAAAATCGGTATTAAGCAGTGCACTGCTCGTGGCGAGTTTCGGTATATTGGCAGCGGATCATCAGGATCATCAGGATCATCAGGATCATCAGGATCATCAGGATCATCAGGATCATCAGGATCATCAGGATCATCAGGATCATCAGGATCATCATCCTAGCAAAACCGCAGTACATCACAGCGCTCCTATTGCAGTGCCGGATCTACGCTCACATACCCAACAAGCTCGATCTTTATCTGATCAAGAATCTGTAGGGCACGAAAAACCTGTTGGCGCTACTGCGGAGCATGACCATCGGAAAGAACATGGTGCACAGATTTATAGCCAAGTCATTCTGGACCAGAAATGGCAAATCAATTCAGCTGGAAATGGCGCTTTTAAATCAGAGAATGAAGCCAGAATTGGTACTGATGAAAACAAGGTTTTTCTCAAGCTGCAGGCAGATAAATCTGAATCGAGTCAGGCTGACTATGCGGCCGAAATCCTGTATAGCCGTAATATTTCCGATTTCTGGGATGTACAAACCGGTTTGCGCTACCGTCAGGAAAATATAAGCCAGCATACAGCTTCCCTACAAAATGAACGTTTCGATGCAGTGCTTGGACTGCATGGCCTGGCCCCTTATTTTTTTGAAACCAATGCCTATCTCTATGTCGGTGAAGATGATTTTGTCGGATTCAAACTGGAAACAGAACGTGACCTGTTGCTGACTCAGAAACTGATTATGCAGCCCTTTATTGAACTGGATATCATTTTCAATGATCAAGCTGCGAGTGCGAAAAAATCTGGTCTGAGTCATGCGACATTAGGATTGGAAACCCGTTATGAGATCAGTAAAAAAGTCATGCCTTATCTGCAGGTTGGCTATGAATATAGCAAAGGAAACAAACAGGCTGTCTGGCAGCAGGCATCCGGCTCTGACTGGGTCTGGATCTATGCTTTAGGACTTAAAATGATGTTTTAAGGACGGATTATCATTTTTAAGATAAAAGGTAAGACCACGACGAAGTATGAAAAACCCATTCATACTTCGTCGGCTGTTATTAAATTGACTCAAGAGAAGGAGGCTGTGTATTGTCCAGAGAAAGCATTGCTACTGCCTGCTCTCTGTTTCTATTCCTCACTCTGTTTATCATTACTTTTGGCAATCAAGGTGCCTAACATAATCATAAAGGTGATTACCCCACCAATCACCAGACTCATCAGCCCAATTTCAAGCATAAAGTCAAGATTCCCGACTTCCCGGTGACCCCAAAGGAAATGCAGACTCTTTCCAAAGATAAAATTGATGGCATAGATAATCAAAAAACTCATTATGGTCGAAATCAGTAAAGTGACGATCAGGTTTTTCCAGATTTTACAGCCGACCAGCAGGATAATAATCGTTAGGCCTACAACTGCAATAATGGAGATTAATAAAACACAATTCCAGTAATCCATGAGACTCACTCTTATTCTGGTTTTAAATTAAAATTAAGAAATTCTTATAGTTAATTTTTCCATGTGTTTTTAATATAGGGGCCTTTGAATAGCTGAACAATGACCAGAACTATCTTAAACAAGCCAGCTACAAATTTACCCAATGTTATAAAATACATTCACTTAGAAAAATATTGCCGCGTACTGGTTCAGTTTGATTAACATAAAGTAACGTAAGTAAAATGTATGTTTGTTGTTTTGCTTGAGTAAATCTTTTATACAGTCAGTCATACTAAAAAAATTGACCAGCACATATTTAAAAAGAAAGATCCACGTATATTTATAAGAAAAATAAATAATAAATATAAAAAACTTGAATATTTGCTGATTTAGGTTATGCTGTACTCAACTAGAAAAAAGTGTTGTTTAGTTAAACTTCTTTAAGTACCGCAGTGTTATTTTATAATCCTCAGTTTTTTCAGATCTTTATTTCAATTCTTGTTGTTTTTCAAAGTTATCCATAGTCATTTCAATGGCTAAAATTATTAAAAATTTGATAGGTTATATTATGTCTACTACAGTTACCGGTACAGTGAAATGGTTTAACGAAACTAAAGGTTTTGGTTTTATTCAACAAGAATCAGGTCCTGACGTTTTTGCTCATTTTAAAGAAATTAGCAGTTCTGGCTTCAAAACATTGTTTGAAGGCCAACGCGTTTCTTTCAGCGTAGTTGAAGGTCAAAAAGGCCCGAACGCGATCAATATCGTTGCGCTATAATTTAGCCCAGCAATAAAAAAAGCACCTTAAGGTGCTTTTTTTGGCTCTAAAGATTAACAATCTTCAAAAGCGATCGGTTGGTGATGCTCTCTAAACCTATTCCAGTCATTTAAACCAGTAACTCACCTTATTTATTCTCCCCGCGCCTAAGCCTGTTACATCTGGGCCTGCATGAATCGCTAAAAATGAAAATCCCCCAGCATCCTGCCGGGGGATTTTCGTGTTGGTTCGCTGGGTATGACTCCTGTCTTACCTTACTTTCCTTGTATTTATCTCTTGTTATTCTTTTATGGAACATCCTGTTCCTGATGAATTCATCATAGGCAATGCAGCACAGCACGTATAGACGCAAACGGCTTGAACTCACGTAAGCAAATGCGTACAGAATCACTGAATATTATTGTCAATTTCCAGTATTTTAAACTGTATTCATCTACATCAAGATTGAAAGTCTTTAATATTAAAAATCTTTGAATTACAGCACTTTGACTTGGTTTTTTAAGTATTCACCCTGTATTTGAATGCTTAATTTCTACATCAATTGAACTTTAAAACAAAAAAGGAAGCTGTAGCTTCCTTTACGATAAGGATCACCGCTTAGATCCCGTATTTAACTCGATAATCTTCCATTTTAGCTAAAGCTTCTTGATCGCCCTTGGTTTCCAGATAGTCCATCAAATCTTTCATGGTAATTAAGGCATGTACAGGAATCTCGAGCTCTTGCTGCACTTCCTGAATGGCTGATAAATCGCCCTGACCTTTTTCCTGACGGTCAAGTGCAACCAAAACACCTGCGATTTGTGCACCGGCATTTTTCAAGATTGTCACGACTTCACGAATCGCTGTTCCTGCCGTGATCACGTCATCAATGATCCAGACTTTTTTACCTGCTACAGAAGCACCGACTAGCACGCCACCCTCGCCATGATCTTTGGCTTCTTTGCGGTTAAAACCCCAAGGCACACTCACCCCATGATTTTGTGATAGCGCCACAGCGGTCGCTGCCACAAAAGGAATACCTTTATATGCAGGACCAAAAACCACTTCCACATGGTCACATGCCGTTAATTTTGCTGCATAGCCAGAAGCCAGCAATGTTAAGGCTTCACCATCATTCAGCAGACCCGCATTAAAAAAATAGGGACTCACACGTCCCGATTTTAAAGTAAACTCACCAAATTTAAGCACACCGCGTGATAATGCGAGTTCGATAAAAGCTTGCGGGTTAAACTGAGCTGGCGTTGGCATGAGGTGCTCCTAAATCCATTAATTAAGGTAAGACTTGCGCATGATACCAAAGAGTAGCTATCCAGGTGATCAAAAAATTCTTCGTGTCGTTTCAATTAATGTCAACGGTTTACGCTCATCGGTGAGCAAAGGCCTATTGGAATGGATGGAACAGTCGGATGCCGATGTGATCTGTATGCAGGAAAGCCGGATCACCCATGTGCAGTGGACCGATAAATTTAAACCGGAAGGCTGGTATACTCATCTATTCCCTGCCGAACGTCCAGGTTATGCCGGTACCGCGATTTATAGCCGCCTGCCCTTCGTCTCTTTAACCGATGGTCTGGGCTTTGAACTGGCAGATTCGCAAGGCCGTTTTATTGCAGCCGAATTTGATTTAGGTTTGGAGCAAACGGCCCATATCTGTTCATTGTATCTACCTTCCGGCTCATCAGGCGATGAAGCACAAGCGCGTAAAGATCACTTTCTGGAAGAATATGCCAAAATCCTGAAACAATGGCGCGATGAAAACAAATCGGTGATTGTCTGCGGTGATTACAACATCGTGCATAAACGGATTGATATTAAAAACTGGTCCGGCAACCAGAAAGCTTCCGGCTGTTTACCACATGAGCGCGCCTGGCTAGATCATATCTATGATGAACTCGGTTATGTCGATACGTTCCGCGAAGTACGCAAAGAAGCTGAACTGTATTCCTGGTGGTCAAACCGCGGACAAGCCCGAGCCAAGAACGTCGGTTGGCGGATTGATTATCAGGCCTGCTCACCAGACTGGAAAGAGCGTACCGTCAATGCCTGGGTGTATAAGGAACAATGGTTTAGCGATCATGCCCCAGTGATCATCGACTACAAACTATAAAAAGATACCTATCAGTTGAGTGCACACCTGTTCACTCAATTAAGGCTTATTGCTTACATGACATGACGTATTTTTTGGGTTTATCTCGATGTCATAACAGAGCATTATAGCCTCACGGCACAGGGACATGTCAGGATGACAATATAAGGACAGGACGCCGTAGGAAGAAAATAAAACAAACTAGAACATTTAGCTTGTTTTTCATGGATGTGACAATGGACGTTGAATTGAGACCCGCATGATCAGGATGATTAAATGCGGGTTTTCTATTTCCACTGCCTAAAATTATTATTTTTTTTATTGTTGTTTTTCTTGCTGATCATTTTAAAGCGCATTGATGTCATTTTGATGACGATTCTGCCTCCCTATTTTAAATTGTTTTCTAATCATTCTATTTTGCATGGTCGACTGCTGCGAATTTGGTTAAGCTAGGCCATGATTTAAGATGTGTTAGATGGCGAATATGTTAAAAATTTACGGGATTAAAAACTGCAATTCGATGAAAAAAGCTTTTGACCTACTGACTGAGCTGGGGTTGAGCTATGAATTTCATGACTATAAGAAACAGGGCATCGATGCTGATACCATTAAAGTCTGGCTGAATGCGCTGGGTCAGGATGTGGTATTAAATAAAAAAGGAACCACATGGCGCAAACTGACTGAAGAACAGCAGCAAACGGCGCTGTCCAGTGAAGATGCTTTAATTGCCGCATTAAGCACTCATACCAGTTTAATTAAACGTCCGATCTTGGCCACGCCCACAGGTTTTATTGCCGGTTTTGATGACGCGGCTTATCGCACCCTAAGTAATTAATTATTATCCTAAATAATTCATACAAAAAAGCCTGACAGCAGTCAGGCTTTTATCTTTCTATCGAACTGGATTAGTTTGCACGAACCCAAGTCTGGTTACGGCCTAATGCTGCC
The DNA here is from genome assembly GCF_013418055.1 of Acinetobacter sp. YH12208. Taxonomy (NCBI): domain Bacteria; kingdom Pseudomonadati; phylum Pseudomonadota; class Gammaproteobacteria; order Moraxellales; family Moraxellaceae; genus Acinetobacter; species Acinetobacter sp. YH12208. The sequence goes on along the minus strand of NZ_VPCT01000005.1, from coordinate 71,160 downwards.
ACACCAATAAAGCCACGAAGCTCAAGTTTCTTGCCACCATCTGCCAGTTGGCCTTTCAGTTTGTAAGTTTTACCAGATTGCGGATCCAGAATTGAACCACTGTCATAGCTGGTACCACCTGAATTCTTAAGACCTTTCACAATGGTCAAGCCTTTGAGTGACTTGTTCTTGTACGGACCTTCACACTTGGTACAGGCATTTTCTTCACCTGGTGTTAACACAGATTGAATACTTGCTGACAACGTACCGTTCTTTTGTTCAGTAAATTTAACCATGGCCTTAGGCTGCTTGGTTTTATCATCAATGGTTTTCCAAACCGTGCCATTTAAAGGATCTGCGGCATTTGCCAGTACAGATAAGCCTAGTAGTCCTAACATAAGCGCTATTTTTTTCATTTTTCTTCATTTCCTTAGTCTGAAAATAGACCTCTGTAGTATTAAAAAGTCACAACAATTTTTCAATTTTTAGCTGTGACTATTTAGTGTAACCTTGTAAATATGGTTGGTAAATAATCTACATGATCAATAAAAGCACAAAAAGATGGAAGGAAAATGAAGATAAGCCCGTTAACAAAACAATTAATTACAGAAAGCATCTTAAAGACAGTCATTCGTGCCCCGAGCAGATTCAATCTTCCACCGAGTTCAATGCGCATTGCACTGGAGCAGATGTGCAAACTCTTTCCACAAGACAAAACCGTACAGATTCGCTCGCTACGTCTGGCGGGTCTGCGCGCAGAGGAAATTAAGCCGCAGCAAGAGTCGACCCAGCTGATTTTTCATATTCATGGCGGGGCATTTTATTTAGGCTCTTTAAATACCCATCGTGCCTTTATGACTCAAATTGCGGCTCGAACCCAGATGCAGGTACTGCATGTAGATTATCCGCTGTCACCGGAATCTGCCTATCCAGAGGCCTTGGAAGCCTTGTTTGATGTGTATAACTTATTGCTCGATCAAGGCGTTCAGGCCAAAGATATCATCCTGTCCGGTGATTCTTGTGGGGCCAATCTGGCGCTGGCCTTGGCGCTCAAATTACAAAAAGAAAACCTCCCACAAGTGAGTGGTTTGATTCTGTTGTCTCCTTTGCTGGATTTGACCCTGACCAGTGAATCGTTGCGCTATAACAAGAAACATGATGCCCTGCTGTCTCTAGAAACAGTTGAAACTGGCATTGAATATTATGTCCCGCGTGCCATCGATCGGGGTGATCCGGAAGTTTCGCCCTTTTTCGCCGATTTAAGCGGCTTGCCCCCAACTCATATTCAGGTCGGTTCCAAGGAAATTCTACTGGATGATGCCAGTCGTTTTAAGGAAAAAGCCGAACAGGCGGGTGTCGATGTGGAATTTAAACTGTATACCGGCATGTGGCATAACTTTCAGATGTTCAGTGCCTGGTTTGAGGAAGCTCAACAGGCGCTGAGCGATCTGGCAGCCTTCGCGCACCGTCTGGATCGAGATTAATCACTGTTCACCCATATAAAAAGGCCAGCATAGGCTGACCTTTTGAGTTGTTTTTGGATATTTAGATGGCTTGAACCTGCTGCAGTGCCGTCTCTAAGGCTTGTGCCTTGATCGTTTCGCCCATGTTCACGCCTTCCGCACGAATCACTTCAATATCGGTTACGCCGGTAAAGTTAAACACGGTTTTCAAAAAAGCTTCCTGAAAATCGGCAGGACTTTGCTCACCATAAACTCCGCCACGGCTGCTGGCAATATATACTTTTTTATTGCCCGCCAGACCGACAGGGCCTTGTTCGGTATATTTAAACGTACGTCCCGCCACACAGATCCGGTCAATCCAGGCTTTTAAGGTCGATGGTAAGCCAAAGTTATACATGGCCGCGCCAATCACCACGATATCTGCCTGTAAATACTGTTGCAGGATGTCTTCGCCTAATGCAGTCTGTTCTGCATTCTGACCCATTAAAATTTCAGCCGTGAGATGTGGAATCGGCTGCGCAGCAAGATCGAGATATTCAAGCTCGATGGCCTGAGCATGTTTTTGTTGTAACTGACTCACCAACGCCTGAGTCAGCTGACGCGAAATAGAGGCATCGCCTAAAATACTGGAATCAATCTGTAAAACTTTCATGGCTTCGCTCTCATCTATGGGGCTATCTAACTAATGCAGCCATTTTAAGGCTTAGGTTGCATGAAATAATTAGCACAGATAAAACACATCATTCTGAATTTAGAACAAAACCAGCTTTAATATTAGAAATTCCTATTTTGCAGACGCCTTAAATATTGTGGTTTATCAAGCGTTAAAACTTATGTTATCTTATGTAAATGAAGCTATAAATAGTCAATAAATCTTAAAAAGTTGCCATAATAATTTAAGTCAGACCGACAACATGAAGCGAATATCGCCTGTATTACAAAAAATAATCAAACACAGAATCACGAAATATCTGGTCGAAGATGAAGTCGTGATGAACTGGAGTATTCTCAAAAAGTGCATCCTGATGCTAACTTTGGGCTGCGGCGTACATCTGACTTGGCTCGGTTGGGATATCTTTGTTTTATTCAATCCAGAGTATTGGCAATATGTTCAGTTAGAACGGGTTCATACCCAAGTTATCTTGAACAGCAGCTTTTTAGCGATTTTATTGGCACTGATTTATCCCTGTTATAAATTTCAGGGCAATCCTCTGGTGGAACGTTATTTGCCCTATCTGGCAGTCGGTACTTTTGTGATTTCGCTGTGCCGTGATGCCTATGTCGTGGGGGTGATCAGCCCTGTGGCCACCACATCCTATGTCTGTTTAATTATGGTGGGACTGGTGCTGTTTCATCGCAGGCTGGTTTATAGCATGCTGATTCCAGCCTCGCTCTTTTTAGGCGGTTGCGCTTATTTGAGCTTCAGTCAGCAATTGCCTTATTCTCCTTTATTCAACATTCAGGACAAGCATTTTTATAATGCTTTCTGGCTGTTTTCAATGCTGTATTTCATTGTCCCAATTTTAGCTGTATGCATGGTGTTATTTGAAATTTTACTCAGCCAATGGCGTCATCGTGAAGAACTCATCAAGCAGCTCAGTCAGATTGATCCGCTCACCAACCTGTTTAACCGGCGCAGTATCAATCAATGTCTGGATCAGCTCAATGCTACGGCTGTACCCCATTACGCTCTGGTTCTCTTAGATCTGGATCACTTTAAGAAAATTAATGATCTGTATGGTCATCATAAGGGCGATGAAACCTTGGTTGAAGTCAGTGCTGTATTAAGCCAACAGTTACGCGAAAGTGATGTAGTGGGCCGCTTTGGCGGTGAAGAGTTCATTTTGGTGCTGAAAAATACCAGTCTGGAAAAAGCCAAACAAGTAGCAGAACGCTGCCGCAGCGCGATTCAGCAATTACAGATGATGAGTGATGAAGGTGAGCCGATTCCGGTGACTGCCAGTTTCGGAATTGCTATTTCCAAAGCCGAGTTACGCCCACAACAGCTACTCAGTCAGGCCGATCAGGCGCTTTATCAGGCCAAAGCCGGTGGACGTAATCGGGTCAAAGCCTATGCTGAGCCGGTGACTGCACAGATGCAGGTTTCTTAAACGGGTTCAGCTTTTTCGATGATTATGAATATTATAGGGTTGAGCTTTGAGCCAGACGTTGCAGCTGGGCCAGCAATTCTGCTTCGCTAAAAGCACCGGTCAAACGTAAACCGCGAATTTCCTGCTGCTGCTCATTCAGAAATAAATAGGTTGGTGGTCCCAGAATTTCCCATTGATTTAACAGCATTTGATGCGAGGCATTGTATTGGCTTAAATCCAGCTTGATCAGGAAATAAGGTGCCAGAGCCTGCTGTACCTGTGCAGATTTTAAAATACGATGTTCAATCGGCTGACAAGCGACACACCAGTCGGCATAGACATCAATCACGATCTTTTGCCCTTGCGGTGCTGTATTCAAAATCTGCTGAAATTCTGCTGCGCTGCGTGCCACATGCCACTGGGCTTCTGTACTGGACTGCTCAACAAAAAACCGCTGACTATGCTGATATTGGCTATAACTGATATAAGGCAGCGCTATCACCAGACACAGGATATATAACCACCTCAAGCCGGTACGATGCCAGAAAATCCGGAACAGTACATAAGCCACAAAGGCCATGCCCAAGCCCAAGGATAACCACTGTAAAGTCGCTTCTGAAATCAGTGGGCGAATAAAATACAGTGCCAGCGCCAGCATGATAAAGGCAAAGAGCACTTTGATCTGATTCATCCAGTGCCCGGCTTTAGGTAGTACCCGTGCACCCAAAATACTGGCCAACAGTAAAGGTGTGCCCATACCAAAACCGAGGGTAAATAGCAGCAAGGCACCTTGCCACTGGCTTTGGGTCTGGGAAATAAACAAGAGTGCACCCGCCAACGGTGCGGTCATGCATGGCCCGACCAGCAGCGCCGAGATCATGCCCATGACTCCAGCACTGACCAAACTACCGCCCTGCTGCATGGCCTGAGCCCGATCCAGACGCTGAACCAGACGTTGTGGCAGTTTAATCTCAAACAGTCCAAACAGATTCAGGGCAAACAGGACAAACAACACACTAAACGCAATCAGGGTACCGGGTTGCTGCAACCAACGCTGGAAATTCAGGCCGGCCGAAGACGCAATTAAACCCAGCACCGCATAGACCGCGGCCATACTGCTGACAAAAGTCAGGGCGATCATCCAGGCTTTGACACCTTTGCTGTCCCGTACAATCAGCGAGGTCAGGATCGGCAGCATCGGCAAGGAACATGGGGTAAAAGCCAGCAAGATTCCTAAGCCAAAGAACAGTAACAGTCCATAACCCAAAGAGCGTTCAAGCAATTGAGCTGACCATTTTTGGTCTTGTGCCGCACCGACTGCGGGTTGCCCGCTAGAGGTTGCAGAAAATGCATCCGCTGTAGATTCTGAGGAAGCCGCTGTATTAAACAGGGTATTGTGTTGTAGTGATGACCCGTTTAGATCAAGTAAGCGCTTGCTTCCTGGGCCGGCAGCTTCAAATTGCACCAGACCTGACAGATCTGTCTTGAACTGAATACTTTGCGGCGGATAACAGATTCGGTCTTTGGCACAGCCCTGCCAGCTCACCTGATAGGACTGGTTGGCCTGCGTCGGAATCTGAAACTTTAACTGCTGATAATACACCTGGGTATGCCCATAGTTGTCATCATACAGATCTTCAGCGAGTGGCAACTCAAACGAAACGGGCTGGTTGCCTTGACGGACTTCAATTTTATGCTGATACAGATAATAGTTATCCGGAATCTGCCAGCTCAGTTCAGCCTGTTGCTGACTGGTAGAAATCACATGAACAGGAAAAGCCTGCTCGGCAGACAAGAGCGCTGTTTCGGCCTGAGCTGGACTGCTAAACACGAAGCTTCCCAAGATGACCGGGGCAAGTATTTTGCCCCAGCTCTGAAATTGCGGGTTTCTGATCATCACGAAACTGGAGTGTCCTAGAATAAGAAGGATACGCCTAAACCTGAAAAGTAGCTTCGCTCTGCACCGTCCAGATCAACCCCCACACTGGCATCCAGCTGAACACGGTCATTAAATGCATACATTAGGCCAGTGCCAAGCGCGTATTCATTGTCGATGCTTTCAGCTTTACGGTAAATCAGTTCCGAATAGCCTGACCAGCGATCGGTGATCTGGTAGCCGATCGATGGAATCGCAGCTACGGCCCAATTGCTGTCCTGCCATTCATAACGCATAGTCAATGCGGTACTGACCAAGTCATTATATTGGTACGATACGACAGAACCCAGGCTGTAAATATCTTCTTCATTACTGAAACCGGCATTGCCTGTCGCAATGACTGCTTCGGCCAGCAAGGCCAGACTCAGTTTGTCATCATCCAGATCAATGGCTTTTTTCAGACCAATACTGACATCGCCCAGACCATCATTTTCATTCGTCTGACCGTTGGATTTGACTTGTGACCAGACAGGGCCTTCCCAGCCCAGACGCAACTCCAGACCATCACTAAGTCCGGTACGTAACAACATATCTGCATTCAGTGTCGTTACCGTTTGCTCGCCCGACTTGCTGTAGCGGGCTGTGGGTAAACCTTGCTCCCAGGCAACATTTCCGACCGGGGTAATGCCTGTACTCAGACCTTCACCTGCTCGATCAAATTCAAAATCTGCTGCGAAAAGTGATGCACTGCAACCAGTCAGTGCAATTAAACCCAAAGTTTTTAATATTGTCATCTTGGTGCTCTTTATTAAAATTTAACCCAGTTCTTTGCTCATTTTTGCGCCATGACTACGCAGGAGTTCTAGCGTCTGTTTTTCTTCATCCAAGGCTTCTGACCAGTTAATTTCATCAAAATCACAATCGAAGAACAGGTCACTAATCGAAGATAAAATGGTCATGCCATCTTCATCTTTGCTATTTGGATCAACTTTTTCATCGAGTAAACGCTGCACGGCAGGTGCACATGCGGCACTTGCAGCATCCCATAATGGGCCATAAATTTCTTCTGCATCCCAGAGATGCAAATTCACTTTGGCCTGGATCAATTCTTCCAGAATTTGTAAATGTACAGCCAATCTTGCCTGTTTTTCTTCAGCTGAAAGTGGGGTGCCGGCTTCATATAACTCGCATACCTCTTCCCACCATTTAAATAAACCATCTGACCAGACCGAAATTACCGGGCCTTTGTCATGATCAATAAAATTTGGATTGAGTCCATCTGCCAAAAGCTGCTTTACCTGATCCAGATTTAATTCTTCGAGTGCTTGCACAAAAAGCTGTTGTTGCGCAGTTAACATGATGGAGCTCACTTTCATTCGTTTTCGACTATTATGCCGAATAACGTGCGGCTTTGTTGCGCTTCTCACTATTATATTTTTATTTCATACAAAAAAAGCCCCGCAGGGCTTTTTAAAATCGGTCAGCATTACTCGTCAATCTCTGCTGCAGTATCTGTATCTGCCAGTGCTAAGGCACCAGGACGAACATTGTCTTTTTTCTCAATCACATGTTCCAGACTGCGTTTTAGCCGGTCAATCGCACCACGAATGGCAGTATCCACATTGTGAGCGCGATGATTGACGACCACGGGTTTTAACCCTGCAGGACGCGCTTCTATCATGCAGCGAATATCATCATCACCGCCTTTGGCGCCATTTTCATCACTGAGATGGACTGAAAAATGAGTAATACGCTCACTATGGCGCTGGAATTCTTGATTTAATTCTTCACGTACATAATCAATTAAACGCTCGCTATTCTGAATGTGTTTATCTGTACGAAGTTCAATATTCATAAATTACCATCCTCAATCTTTGTAACTTTTTGAGTGCAAAAATTTTTATCTTGGCACGTTTGTAACTTGCTGTTTCGCATCGCATTTCACTTCTTCAAATGATTGGAATTACACCCTCCACTTTGAATGATGAACACATTTTTGAGTCTGCAGAACCGTGTCCTTATATCTTGAATATCAGCCCTATCTTGAAAATATGCAAGTCCTATTTTGGCTTTTTAGCAAAAGAATAATGGATTGTGACAACTGTTTACTCAGCTTAAAATAGGGTTATTGACCTCTCTCAATTACATTATCATTCATATGATTTCATCAAAAATTGATAGCGAAATATTCTTATAAAAAAGTACAAATAACATCCAGATCACTCTGTTCATGAGCTGAAATAATGGCAAAATCTGAAGAGTTTATCTGAAAATCTCAGGAGCAATAATCAGGTGGATTTTCTGGAGAATATAAGCGTGACAAGCCTTACAATGGTTCTTCCCTCTGCTAGGCTGGTGATTGTTTTCTACTCGTCTTAAAGATTTTCAAAAATTCTTATATCTTCCCCTAAACACAATTTTCTTATGGATTTTTGTATGCAGGAAATGACCGGTCAGGATGATTTCCACACAAGCCAAACAGTTTAATAAATAAACAAAAAACTTTAATTAAAGCTTGAATTTATTACACAAAATGAACAGGAATTTAAAGATTCTGGCAGCTAGAGTCGCTTAAATACCGGCCAAATAGCTTCATCGAGCCAAACATTTTCATGCTTTTTAGCAAAATATTCGCTCTAAAAATACATCGCTATTGTGCTTTCTCTTTTTGATGAATGATGAGATGGCAATCTTGCAAACTCAAAATACTAAAAAAAACAGTGAGATTTAAATTCGATTGAACAGAGTTTCAGCTTTTTTATTTCAATAAAGCTTTCTTGGTTTTTATACTGCCTGATTTAAATTTTTTTTAATAATAATGACTTAAAAACTCATCTCTTATTTTCGGAAATGCCTATCGATGAGATCAAATATTTCCTCATGCTGAAGACTTGGAGATATTTAGGTCAGCGATCAATTTTAACTTTATTTTTACGCATTAATCTGTATGCTTACTCTGCTTTCTTGGGGGAGAGATTTAAATGAAATTGACACAACTCGCGGCACTTTGTGCATTGGCTACCACTGCAACATTTACCCAGGCAAAACCAATCTGGCAAGACTTTAGCCTGACCGGCCTTTATGGTGAAAACTATAAAGTACCTTCAACTCAAGATGAAAAAATTGAGCAAAGCACAGTTACTGCTGAATATGCGGCAGGTTTAAAATATGGTGATTTCTTTGCTTTCGCTGATCGTACTAACAATGATCCAGAAGGTAATAGTACCTATTTTGAGGTTGCACCGCGTTTAAGCTTAAGTGCAGTTTCAGGAACTAAACTTGAAGTTGGTCTAATCAAGGACGTACTCGTTGCGACAACTTGGGAAGGTGGCGAAGGCTTTAATAACTATTTGTATGGTGTTGGTTTTGCTTTAAATGTTCCATATACAAATTATGCAAATGTGAACTTCTACAAAGCTGAAAATGATGGCAGTGAAGATGATTATCAAATGACGATCACTTACGCAGTCCCATTTAAAATTGGCGGTGAAGAGTTCTTGGCTGATGCATTCTTAGACTGGTCAACAGCTGAAAAGAATGGTCACGCAAGTGAGTTAAACTGGACATCTCAGTACAAATGGAATGTAGGCAAACACATTTCTCCAGAAACAAAATTGTATGTGGGTATTGAACATTCAGTTTGGAATAACAAATATGCCATTAAAGGCTTAGATCAAAATGATGTTAGTGCATTGGTTAAATACCATTTCTAATTGATGTATGATCAAAAGCAGAACTCCGGTTCTGCTTTTTTTTAAACTGTGATTTCAGATCAACCTTACCAGAACAAGAATATGCCTGATTTTGACATTCGACCTGCGACCGAACATGATCTTGAAACCATCCTCGAGATTTATAATCAAGAAGTGCTACATGGCACTGCGACCTGGAACAGAACAGCCTTTGATTTGAACTATTTTAAAATCTGGTTTAAGCAGTTGAAGAATCAAAATTTCCCGGTTTTTGTGGTTGAAGATAGACAAGATCAGCGTGTTGCTGGCTATGCCTGCTATGACCAGTTTCGTAGTATTCAAGGCTTTCAACACACGGTAGAACATTCAGTTTTTCTAAATCCGGATTATGCAGGACAAGGTCTAGGTTCTAGCTTATTAAAGCATTTAATTGAAGAGGCTCAAGCACAGCAATTGCATATCATGGTCGCAGCGATTGATTCAGAAAATATCTCATCGATTCGCCTGCATGAAAAACTGGGCTTTGTGCAAAGTGCTTATATGCCGCAAGTTGGACAAAAGTTTGGTCAATGGCGCGATCTGGTGCTATTACAACTGAATTTGGAGCAGGCCGAAGTAACGGCTCTTTAAATCTCCTGTTATTTAGACCGGCTTCTCTTTTATTAAACTGGTATCGAAACAGACACTCTATTTACTTCCAAAGCTGGCTATGTTTTATTCAGATCAAAGCCGTCCAGAGTAAAACAATGTATAAATCTCTATGTTGTATTGGTATTTTAACTTTAAGTACACTAACTTTTGCCGATTCAGATTTTGAAAAAGAACTTCGTACAAGCTGCAGCAAAGTGAAGAGCTACGCCAATAATGGCAAAAAATTCTATGATCAAAAACACTATCAACAGGCCATAGCACAATTTAAGCAACAAGCTGCCTGGTCATCTTTTTGTGAAATGAACCGGGATGAAGCTAAAACCTCTTTCTCTGAACAAGCCATTACAACAGCATTTAATAATGTGGGTTTAAGCTATAGCAAACTTGGCAAGCCTCAATGGGCACGTGCCTGGTTCTCCGTTTACCCCGATGCTAAAAGTAGTCAGTTTAATTTAAAACAGCTTCCTCCACCTAAAAAGGACACTCAACTTGCAGGTACTTATGTACAGCATGCCGGTTTTGGTGCCTGGAGTACGCTGAAAATTGTCAAACAGCAGCAACATTATGCGATCGAATATGAAGGTCTCTATATGGGCTTACGCAGTTTGATTTATGGACCAAATCTAGGTGGATTTAATACCACGATGCCACTGAATAAAACACAGGCACAATATCGCTCTGAAGACTGCAAAATCGATATCTCTTTCGGCTTTGATGCCAAACTCGGAAGTCGTGCAGTGCTTAAGCAAAATAGTGGTGATTCAGGTTGTGGCTTTGGGCATAATGTTTCAGCGGCAGGAGTTTTCTTAAAAGTAGAGAATTAATCGGTTTCAGATATAAAAATATCAGCACTCAGATCGAAAAAATAGGGCTTAGATTCAAGCCAGCAAAAAGCCCGCAGTTGCGGGCTCTTGATCTAAAAAAGAGTGCTATTACACAATAATATCTGCCAGATTGCCTTTTTGCTCTAACCATTCCTTACGGTCACTGGCACGTTTTTTCGCAAGTAACTTATCCAGTAAACCTGCGGTAAAATGACTATCATCCAAATCCAGCTGCACCAAACGGCGTGTATTTGGATCTAAGGTCGTTTCACGTAACTGGCTGGCATTCATCTCGCCCAGACCTTTGAATCGGGTAATTTGCGGATTTTTGCTTTTGCATTTTTTCAAAATACCATTGAGCTCGTCATCATCCAGGGCATAGTGCACGTCTTTGTTGTCATCAATCCGATACAAGGGCGGCATGGCAACGAATAAATGCCCTTCTTCCACCAAGGTCGGGAAATGCTTGACGAACAGGGCACAGAGCAAAGTTGCAATATGCAGACCGTCGGAATCAGCATCGGCCAGAATACAGATTTTGCCATAACGTAGCTCGGACAGGTCATCTGAACCCGGATCGACACCGATCGCAATCGCGATGTTATGTACTTCTTGCGATGCCAAAACTTCATCCGAAGAGACTTCCCAAGTGTTTAAAATTTTACCGCGAATGGGCATAATCGCCTGGAAGTTTTTATCACGCGCCTGTTTGGCAGAACCACCCGCAGAATCGCCTTCCACAATAAACAGTTCCGACTGATCCAGATCATGTCCAACACAGTCGGATAATTTACCCGGCAAGGTTGGACCGGCCACAATTTTTTTACGTTCTACTTTTTTCGCGGCTTTTAAACGGCGACCCGCTTTGGAAATGGCCATTTCAGCCAGTTGCATCGCGATATCAGAATTCTGGTTCAGCCAGAGTGCAAATGCATCTTTGGCAATATTCTGCACCGTACCTGAGGCTTCACGACTCGACAGACGCTCTTTGGTTTGTCCCGAGAACTGCGGCTCCTGGAATTTCAGCGACAGAATATAGTTGACACCATCCCAGACATCTTCCGCAGAGAGTTTCATATTACGCGGCAACAGATTACGCAGCTCACAGAATTCACGCATGGCATCGGTCACGCCTGAACGTAAACCATTGACATGGGTACCGCCCTGCGCGGTCGGAATCAGGTTGACATAGGATTCCTGAATGCTATCGCCGCCTTCTACATTCCAGCAAATCGCAAACTCGGCACTGGCACGCTCAGCGTCACCTGTTGCAACAAAAGCCGGTGCAGGAATGATTTCACGATCCTCAAGCTCATCCATCAAATAGTCGACCAGACCATTTTCAAACTGCCAGCTGATCTTTTCATCATTGATCTGGTCAACATAATTGATCTGTAAGCCCGCAGCCAAAACCGCTTTGGCTTTGAGATTATGCTTTAAAGCTTTTAAGGCAAATTTGGGTGAATCGAAGTATTTGGTTTCAGGCCAGAAATGTACCGTAGTTCCCGAGGCACGTTTAGGCGCCTTGCCTGCCAGCACTTCAAGTGGAGCCGTCGGCTCACCATTTTCAAAGGCCATTTTATACAGGTTGCCCTGACGCTGAACTTCAACTTCTACACGGGTCGAAAGCGCATTGACGACTGAAATCCCCACGCCATGCAAACCACCGGAAAACTGGTAGTTATCGGTGCTGAACTTACCACCGGCATGCAGTTTGGTCATGATGATTTCAATACCACTTTGACCATATTCGGGATGAATATCGACTGGCATACCACGACCGTTATCTTCGACAGATAATGAACCATCTTTACAGACCGTGACGGTAATCTTGTTGGCATGTCCGGCCAAGGCCTCATCGACAGCATTATCAATCACTTCCTGCGCCAGATGGTTCGGACGAGAGGTATCGGTATACATGCCCGGACGACGACGTACCGGATCCAGACCAGATAAAACTTCAAGAGATTGAGCCGTATATTGAGACACGTTATTCGGTTTCCTTTTTTATGCAGTCCAACAAAAACTGTAAGAGCAGCGGAATTTTCTCCGCAAAATCATCCATCCCGTGACTGCCATTCGCTTCGGTCATCAGCATTGCAGGGGGACGCGCAGCACTATAATAACGATGTGCTTCACGATAATCCAAAACTTCATCGCCTTGTTGCAGCAGAACCAGCATTTTGTCTGCATCTTGTGCAACTGGCAGGGCCAATTGTTGCAGTTGTCGAAGATCCGCATCATCCAGACACCAGTTCGGATGCACCTGCAAAGGCAGTTGCTCGTCAAACAGTTCACGAAACAGTTGCCATGGTCGCATTGCCGGATTAATCAGTACAGCAGGCACAGCATGCTGTGCGACCAGATATGTCGCATAGAATCCGCCGAGACTGCTGCCCACCAGCGCCACATCTTGCATTGACTGAATCTGCTCGGAAAGCTGCTGAATCGCAGCCAGTGGCGACATATTTAAATCAGGCAAATGCACATGAACCCCGGGGTATTTTGCACAGTAGTGTTGCAGCAATGTCCCCTTGATCGAGTGGGTATTACTTTTAAAGCCATGCAAATAAATAATATTCATGAACTACCAACAAAAAAACCATTCATCATCAAAATTTAATTTAAAAAATGTGAAGTACACTACATTATAAGACCCGTTAATTACTTAAATTGTCTGACAAAAAAGCCAGAAGTATTCTGTAATTCTCGCTATTTTAGAATGAAGGCCTCAATATCTGGAAACTCGACAAGAAAAAGAATTTATACCGCGAAGTTCTTTAAAAAGAAAGATGACAAATCATGCGGCTCATTGAAAGGACAGCATCAGATGCCAAGTTTGACACCGTTACATGAAACCTATTGTCGCTGGGACCGAACCCCACCGAGTCAGGCCGATGTACTGGAAGGTCTGGCGCAGCTGGTGACGACGCGCTTTAACGACGTGATTCAGGAACTGATCAAGAGTATTCAGCGTGAAATTTTAATGAGTATTTTTGGTCTAAGTGAGAATAATTCACAAAAAATTCAGAATATTCCATCGATTGCCCGGCTCTATCAAATGTCCTATGACATGCTGTTTCATTATGGCAATACCCTGATTGCACCCGGTCTACGCCAGATTATTGAACGTTTTCCCAAACTGCATAATAAGCCGCTGACGCCTTCCTTGTATTTTCTGGTCAGTGCCTTAAATGGCATTATTGGGGATTATCTGCTGAAATATCAAAACCCTTTGGCCTTGCCCATGGTGATCTATGATCATTATGGCTCATTGCAAAATGGTGAGCTGAGCGGACGGATTACCCTGTTTGTACATGGCTTATGCATGAACCATTTAGACTGGTCAAATCGCAAATATGAAGGGATTGGAGAAAAATTACTGGCCCAGCGCGACCGCAATACCATGCTGTATCTGAATTACAATACCGGTCGGCGAATTTCAGCCAATGGCCGCAGTCTGGCCAATACCTTGCAGGATCTGGTTGCTCGCAATCCGAGAATTACCAGTATTGACCTGATCGGGCATAGCATGGGGGGTCTGGTCTCTCGTAGTGCGCTGTTTTATGGCAAGCAGAATATGTATGGCTGGATCAATATGGTGGAGAATCTGGTCTGTCTCGGCTCACCACATCATGGTGCTGTACTGGAACGTTTTGGGTTTAGCTTGCAGGACAAACTTGGACATTTCCCGCTGATCCGGCTGATTGGTCATTTGGTCAATATTCGCAGTAATGGAATTCTGGATTTACGCCATGGCAGCGTCCGTGATGATGACTGGGAGCATAATGCGCTTCGGATCGGCTTTATGGATGACAACCGTAAACCTGCCCCGATTCCGTCGCATATCGACACCTATCTGGTCGCGGGTACGATCGAATTTGAAAACCGCAAAAACAAGACCCTGCACGTGATTGGCGACTATCTGGTCAGTATCAAAAGCGCTTTGGGCGAGCATCCCAATCCGCGTTTCCAGCTCAAAGTTCCGGATGCCCACAAGGCTATTTTCTATGGCTTGAACCATTTCGAGATTCAATATCATCCGCTGGTCGCCGAACAGGTGGCACGCTGGTTCTATCCAAGTGTAGAAGATGAAGCCTTTGATCAAATTCGTGAATATACAATTGATCTGGAAAGTCTGGAAGGTATTGCCCTGACTTAACTTTCAGCGCATTAAAAAACCCTCAATTGAGGGCTTGTTAATGCGAACTTATTAATATTTATCTCTGAGCCGTTTAACCGGTGCAGTTTTATATTTGCGCAGCAGTTGCCATAGACTGACCAGCAATAAAATACTAAAGAAGATCAGAGACCAGACCGGCAAAGATTGCCCCAAGAAAGTCCAGTCAATGGTGGCACACTCGCCAGAACCATTGAGTACCTGTTGCAACACTGACTGCATTGGCAAGGTTTCCAGCCAGTATTCCAGGCCAGGACCACAACTCGGCACCTGATCCGGTGGCAGATTCTGTAACCAGACATGCCGGGCAGCAACGCCCACAGACCATAAAATACTCAGCGAACCTAGCAAGGCATAGAGCCGCTTCATGATATTGGATTTAGGGTTATGCAGACATGCGATGAGTGAGATGATCCCCAGTCCAATTAATCCCACACGCTGAAACACACAGAGTGGACAAGGCGCCAGGCCCTGTACATGCTCAAGATATAAGGCAAATGCCATTCCAATGACAGCAGCCAAAAATAACATACCACTCACGAAGCGATAACCCCATTGCATGGTGAATCCTCTTATTTTTTATCGATATTGGGCTAAATAATCAGCAAAACTGACGCTGCTATCTTGCTCGAGTTGCTGTTGTTGCTGCAATGACTTTTGTGACATTTCTTCAAAATAAGCCAGTGTTTCCGGGCTAAGCTGGTGTGCTTCATAAACACTGCTATGTTGCTGAGCCAGATGCTGGCCAAAGTGCCACATACTGCCTTGAGTGCGTGTATCGCCCACCACCAGGGCAGATAAAGTCGCATCAACTTCATCAACCCGAATCTGCATCATTTTCATGGCATTGCTATACAGGTCGGTTGCATAGGTCTGATTGAGCAGCTCGGCCAGAGGCTGCATGCGTTGCAGATGTATGGCACACCAGTCTTCAATCGGATAGCATTGACCATCTGCCAGAATTGCAGCATTCGGCGCACGGCCACGATTTACCACTTCGGTCTGATTCTGCTCAATGATCTCCTGCTCCTCACCGAAAAGTGCTGGACTGTCCTGCAATAAACAATACAAGGCCACCACTTCCAGGAAGCCGGCGGTGTCTTCATTGATGCCAATCGGGCTATATGGATTGACATCGACTGCCCGCAGCTCGACATAGGCAATCCCGCGATTTTCCAGTGCTTGAGATGGGGTTTCACCCTCTTGTGGCACCTGCTTCGGACGTACCAGACTGTAATATTCATTTTCGATTTGCAGCACATGATCATTGATCTGAGTCGGCTGGCCATCTGCTGCATTCAGTCCAAGACGACTAAAGGGTTTATACGGCGTTTTGACTGCTTTTTGCAGTCCTTCTAGATAGTCTTGCAAGTTATTATAGTGAATGCCGAGCTGTTTCTGGGCTGAGTTCTGGTAGCCAAATCGTCCCATACGCAATGCTGTCGCATAAGGGGTATACAGGGTGCCTTTTACCAAGGGCAATAGATGATGATCACGACCGGTCATAAAGCACTGGCAGACTGCCGGACTGGCACCGACCAGGAACATCACCAGTGGGGTCAGACGAATAAAGTTACGGATCAGCCCCATATAGCGGTGGCTGCGATAATCCTGCAGGCTTAAGTCCTTGAGTGCTTCATCCTGCTCCTGCTGCTGTAAGGCTTCGAACAGATGATCCGGGAAAGACAGGTTATAATGCACCCCTGAAATGGTCTGCATACGGCGACCATAACGCACCCCCAAGCCATGACGATACAAGGTTTTAAATAAGCCGATATTCGAGCTGCCATACTGCGCCAACGGAATACTTTCATCGCGGCTATCCAGCATGCAGGGCATCGACATCGGCCAGAGTTTTTCCTCATTTTCCAGATGACGATGCACAATCGCGTGAATATCAGTGAGATAGTCCAAGGCTTTTTTGATCGTGTCCTGCGGCGGCGTAATGAACTCCATTAAGGCTTCAGAATAGTCTGTGGTGATATGTGGATGAGTCAAGGCTGAACCCAAGGCACGCGGATGCCCTGCCTGTGACAGGAAACCATCACTCTGCATACGTAAGCTTTCACGCTCAATACCACGCAGCATGCCTTTGATGAGTGACGACTCTACCCAGGTCGGTAACACATTTTGGGAAGTCGGTTCAGGTTGACTCATTACAATCTCGCTTAAAGGGGCTAAACTATTAAATTAAAATCATCAGTTTAATCAGTATAACGTGATTTCTGGCCGGCACATGATAGGCTGTCTAGTTTTCAGGCAAACCATTGATTTTTAATTTGGCAATTTTTTAACACAAAGTTCCTCTATAAGACATGTGAAATTTGTGATTTTATGAATAAATAAATGCTAATGAATTGTAAATGTTATGAATTATCAAGATATTTTAGACTTCTGGTTCCATGCTGACAGCCAGCCGTTGTGGTTTAGCCAGAGTCATGAATTCGACCAAAGTATCGCGCGGCAGTTCATGAGCACGCATCAGCAGGCCGCCCAGGCTGAACTCTGGTCCTGGCGTAAAACCGCCGAAGGCCGTCTGGCTGAAGTTATCGTTCTAGACCAATTTTCACGAAATTTATTCCGTGATTCGCCGCAAGCTTTTGCTCAGGACAGTCTGGCACTGGCCTTGGCGCAAGAAGCTATTAGCCTGGATCTGGATCAACAGCTCAGCCCGGAACAACGCGCTTTTTTATATATGCCTTTCATGCACAGTGAGTCTAAACTGATCCATGAATTCGCATTAAAGCTGTTCCAGCGTCTGGGCAATCCGACCAATCTGGAGTTCGAGAAAAAGCACAAGGTGATTATCGACCGCTTTGGGCGCTACCCCCATCGCAACCAGACCCTGGGTCGTGACTCGACCGATGAAGAGTTAACCTTCCTGACCCAGCCCGACAGCAGTTTTTAAAGCCTGTTTTTGTGACTGGATCATTGCATCAGGAGATCGAACATGAAAAATATGCTACTGGGATTGAGTGTGATCGCTGCCATCAACCTGAGTGGTTGTGCAACGACGCCTTCAAAACCATTAACGTTTGATCAGTTGGGCCGCTACAGTACCACGCCACTCAACAACAACACCTATCGGATTGGGTTTCAGGCCCGGCCCAATATGAGCTTTGGCACGGCTGAGGAAATTACCCTGCTCAAAGCCGCGCAGACCACTGTGCAAAATGGCTTTCAGTTCTTTAGAGTGCTGAATGATCCAAGTAATCGTACCCAGCAACCGCCACGTCAGGCGATCGTCTATCCGGCACCGAGCTATTATCCATATGGTTATTACCGTCGCTATCCGGGGTTCTGGCCAGACCCGTTCTATGACCGTCCTTATACTGTCACCCTGGATCCTGCTCAGGTGGCCTATACCATTGAATGCTTCAAAGCCGGTCAGGCACCTAGTGATGCTTTCGATGCGCGCTTGATTTTACAGTCACTTGGGACTAAATATGGTCTAAGTCCATCCGGCGCAGTGCTGCAACCGCAACCGGCCAATCCCTCTTGACAGGATGATCTATGCAGACAGAGCCTATCTCACCGAGCTTACAACGCAGTAAACGTTTTGCGACCATCGCGCTGGTGGTCGCGGTACTGATCTGGTTGGCACTCATGCTTGCTGCCAAGCTGCTGCCCGAATATGTCTGGCTGATTCATATCCTGATGCTCTCTGCAGAAGCCGGTGTGGTCGGTGGTCTGGCTGACTGGTATGCGATTACCGTACTGTTCCGTAATCCTTTTGGCCGCTTGCCGATCCCGAAATTTTTACGTGACCATACTGAAATTATTCCCCGCAACAAGGCCCGTATTGCAGAGTCGATGGGCCGTTTTGTGCAGGAAAATTTTCTTTCTCCGCAAATTGTACAGCGCAGTCTGGCCAGTACCGACCTGAGTCTGGCCGCGGGGCGCTGGCTGGCGAATCCGCAGAATAATGCCCAGGTCACCCAGGTGATCCAGCAAACCGTGCCTAAAGTTTTCGAATTTGTCGGGCAGGAACAGATTGCCGGATTTATCCAGAATAATAGCGTGCAATGGGTCAAGAACACCCAGATCAATACCCTGGCCAGCGAGATGCTGCGCGCCGTACTCGAAAATGATTTTCATCAGGATGTACTGCAACGCGGCCTAGACGTGGTACATGCCTGGATGAGCTCACATCCTGAAGAAACCCGGGAACTGACCCGCAACCTGTTCAAGGAAATGGGAGTCTGGAAACTGGCCAAAGGCGCGAGCTGGATTGGAATTGATGTACAGCAACGCAGTATCGATTCTGTCATTCAGAGGGTTGAAGCGATGCTGGCCGACCCGGATCATCCTTGGCGGCTTAAAATTGAGGAAACTGGACATCACTGGATGTTGCAACTGGCCGACAACCACAGTGAAGCCAGCCAGCGTCTGAATGAAACCAAGGATGCCTTGCTCGATAGTCCGCAAGTGCTGAATTTTATCAGTGGTGCCGTGGTGATTTTATGTGATGCCATTAAAGAGGATTTGCAAAAACCGGATTCCGGTATTGCCGAGAATCTCAGAATTGCGATTCAGCAGGTCGGAGAAAATATTATCTCGAATACTTCGGTACGTGAGCTGCTGAATAAACGTCTTAGCGGGATCGCGGTGGATCTGAGTGATCAGTACAGTGAAAAAGTGATTCGTTTTATTAGCGAGCGCATTCACGAATGGGATTCGACCGAAATGATCGACAAGATTGAAAATGAAGTCGGTGGTGACCTGCATATGATCCGGGTCAATGGTGTCGTGGTCGGTGCCTGTATCGGTCTGGTGCTCGGGATTATCCGGGCGGCGGTGGAGCATCTGATTTAAAAACCCTTTTCTCTTTGATACAGCTTGGCTCTTCAACAGATTCAGGCTGTTTGGGGACAGAATAAAATCAGCCCAACCTTAAAAATAAAACTTGCCTGCCCTATTTTTACATCGGCATTTTTAAAAGGCTGAAACCCTTACTATTGTCAGAGTTGTTTTAATCAATCACTTCGGTGCTTGAGGGCCGGACATATCCACCAATAGTCCGGTAAATTTGCGGACAACAGGCAATAAGGTCAACACGACTGGAAAGGCAATTGCCCAGGAAATCATCCAGTTGTGAAACCAAAGTGGCATGAATCCATCAATCCAGCCTAAATTGCGCAGCATATTGATCATGGAAATGATGCCACTCATCAGACCAGACAAGATAAACGGCACAATAATCAGTGCCCATTTCGCCGGAAGTTTAGGAATATTGCCAATAATGGTCGGATGTTGTTGCGAATCCACGGACTGCTCTTTTTCTATATTTTAAGATCACTAATATAAGCCAAATTTTATACTTCTGAAGGTGCATTTTTATTAAAATTGATGTTATTTTCACCCGATTGATCACATTCTCCCAAAGACCAGATTGTAAAAAATCTGTGGAGTGATCGTATAATTTTTATTCCCTAGAAATGCTTTTACCTAAAGAGCATGAAATTTGCTATATTTGCTGTTTTTCTGCGACATTTATTTTCGACTGATTATGAACACGGCAATCCAAGCAGCTCTAGAACATGCAGTGCAATCCCTTCAAGCTGAAGGTGTCCTCCCATCTGACTGGAAAAACAGCAGTAGTTTGACGCGTACCAAAGACCGAACACACGGTGATTTCGCCTCAAATATCGCGATGATTGCCTCTAAAGCTGCGGGTATGAAGCCGCGTGATTTAGCAGAAAAAATGCTTGCTGTTCTTCCTGAAGTGGCGGATATCAGCAAAGCGGAAATCGCAGGTCCTGGTTTTATTAACTTCTTCCTCAATGCAGACCAGCGCTTTGTGGTACTCGATCAAATTCAAGCACAGCAAGATGCTTATGGTCGCACCCAGGTCAATGCGGACAAACGCATTCAGGTTGAATTTGTCTCTGCCAATCCGACCTCTAGCCTGCACGTGGGTCATGGTCGTGGTGCCGCGTATGGCATGACCGTTGCCAATCTTTTAGAGGCGACTGGTGCCAAAGTAGATCGCGAATACTATGTCAATGATGCTGGCCGTCAAATGGACATTCTGGCCACTTCAACTTACCTGCGTTATTTAGAGTTAAATGGTCAGGAACTGGTGTTCCCGAAAAATGCCTACCAAGGTGACTACGTTAAAGAAATCGCGCAAAGCATTATTGACCAGGATGGCAATGCCTATGTCCGTCCTGTGGCTGACGTGTATAAAGACGTGCCTGAAGATGTGCAATTTGCTGCTGAATTAGATGCAGATGGCAATAAAGTCGTATTGTCTGGCGATAAAGAAAAACACATCGATGGTTTGATCTTTAACTCACAAGCCTTAATTGGCACAGGCTACCGCGTATTCTTGCAAGCCGCGCTTAAAGCAATTCTGGATGATATTAAAGATGACCTCGGCGAATTTGGTGTGACTTTCAATCAATGGTTCAGCGAAGAATCATTGACAGACAAAATTGAAGAGGCCTTACAGACCTTAGATCAGCGTGGTTTCCTGTATGAACTGGATGGCAACATCTGGTTTAAATCGACTGCATTCGGTGATGAAAAAGACCGTGTGGTGAAACGCCGCAATGGCCAGACCACCTACTTTGCCTCTGACATTGCCTATCACCTGAATAAATTACAACGTGGCTATACCGATATTATTGATATCTGGGGTTCCGATCACCACGGTTATATCGCACGTGTAAAAGCAGCGATTGATGCGATGGGCTATGACTCGAAGAAATTAACGGTGCTTCTGGTTCAGTTTGTTAGCCTGTGGCGCGGTGGCGAGATGGTACAAATGTCATCTCGTTCAGGTCAGTTCGTGACCTTGCGTGATCTGCGCAAAGAAGTCGGCAACGATGCTGCACGTTTCTACTATGTGATGCGTAAATCTGAACAACACATCGATTTCGATCTAGACTTAGCGGTGTCGCAAAGCAAAGATAACGCTGTATATTACATCCAGTATGCGCATGCCCGAATCTGCCGTATGTTAGAAAAAGCGGCCTCTACAGGCGTGAATTTTGACGCTGCGGCAGCGCGTACTCTAGCGGCCCGACTCGAGCTGGATGCTGAAACTGAAGTTCTGGCTAAACTGGCTGCCTATCCAGAAATTCTGGTGCGTGCTGCAAACAGCCATGAGCCACATCAAATCGGCAACTACCTGAAAGAGCTGGCAGCCTTGTTCCACGGCTGGTACAACGACAATAAAGTACTCGGTGATGATGCTGAACTGACTCAGGCGCGCTTACTGTTATCAGTGAACGTACGTCAGGTATTGCGTAATGGCTTAGAACTTTTAGGTGTGTCTGCGCCTGAGAGCATGTAAGCAAAGCACCGCTTTGCATGCTCGCAAGGCGAAAGCTTCGCTTGAGTAAGCATGTATAGATTGTTTTGCATGCTCGCAAGACAAAAGCTCTACTCGAAGCCACAACGAAAACTGTTGTTTTAGCTGTTCAAAAAATACCTGGCTAGATTCTGCCAGCTATTTGAAAAATAGCTCAAGTATAAATCTGGTGTGCAGTTTGATCTAAATAATGACATTTGGATCTTAATCACATAGGATGAAATAATAGTCAGGCATAACCACTGTTATGCCTTTTCTATGAGGCAACCCCATATAGAGGAAATCCCAAGTGTTTGGAAAAACGCAACGCGGTGTATCTGAAAGACCGAATAAGCCTAAAAAGCCACTGATTCCGACCTGGCTCGGCACACTCGTGATCATTTTAATCGTGTTGAGTTTTTTAATGGCACTGATGTTGTGGAAGCCATGGGAACCGGTTAAGCCTAAAACTCAAACGACTGCAGCATCTGTCCAGGAAGAAGACACCAATAAGGATTACCGTTTTTACGATTTGTTGCCACAACAACAAGTAACTCCGATTCCTGAACAGGCGGTACCTGAAGCTAAAAGACAGGATACTGTGGTGATTGTAGAAGCACCTCGACCTGAAGTTCCTGAAGCTGCAGCAAGCACTGAACCTGGCTTAGAAGTCAGCGAAGCACCGGTTACAGCTCCGGTCAGCTATATTCTGCAAGTACGCAGCTTTGATGATCCGGATCAGGCCGATGCCCGCCGTGCGGAAATTATTCTGAATGGCCTGTCTGCTGATGTGGTCAGAAGCGTAGAAAATGGCAAAGTCTGGTATCGCGTGGTCTCAGGCCCTTATGACTCGGCTGATGCGGCACTGATTGCCCAGCAGACCTTGCAACACAGTGGCATTGATTCGATTGTGGTGAAACGCTAAAGATTTAAATGAGAAAAAGCGCCTGATGGCGCTTTTTTTGTATCCTTCCCCCCTTTGGAAAAGGGTGAGGAGCATTGCTCCGCAAGGGAGGATTTATATCATTCAGGATTAATCCCCCTCGATCCCCCTTTGAAAAAGGGGGAGGATACAAGAGGCTAAAATCTTTAAACCCTATGCCCCAATGCTTCACCCATATTCACCAAAGAATTGGCCTTGAAAGCGGCATCCCACTGCATTTTATGTTCTTCAAATAAAATCACTGCAGTTGAACCGAGGTAGAACCGGCCCAGTTCCGCACCTTTTTCCAGGAACAGATCATGCTGGTTTAACTCGATCCGACCAGAAGGTTTAACCTTGCCAGTAGCCACCGTTTCGATACCGGCCACAATCATCGCACCAACCAAGACCACGGCCATACGGCCAATTTCAGTATCAAACAGGCAGACCATGCGTTCATTGCGGGCAAACAGACCCGGAATGTTTTCTGCCGTGACCTGATTGACCGAGAACAGTTCCCCTGGTACATACAAAGTTTCAGTCAAAGTCCCTGCAAATGGCATATGCACACGGTGATAATCACGTGGTGACAAATATACTGTCGCAAATTCACCATTCTTGAAGGGTTCAGCCAGTTGCGGGTCAGCAATCAGCGCTTCTACAGTAAATTTTTGACCTTTGGCCTGAAACACATCGCCATTTTCAATTTTACCCAGCTGGGAAATCGCCCCATCTGCAGGTGAAACAATGCTGCTGGCATCTAGATCAACTGCACGAATCCCTTGTTTCAGGGCACGGGTAAAGAATTCATTAAATGATTTGAATTTCAAGGCATTGGCCTGTTCAGCAATCGACATATCAATGCCGTACTGTGCCTTAAAGGCAGTAATTACAGCCGTTTTGATAATCGGGTTTTCGCTGGCAGCAATTTTGCCGACCACACGAGACAGGCGATGTTGCGGTACTAATCGTTGAGCTTTAATAAAAAACTGTTGTTTTAAACGTGATGTGATGCTCAAGATGGCACCTCCCCTGTAGCGATTGGACTATTGAGGCGATTGCCCCATTCACTCCACGCACCATCATAGGCTCGAATTTTCCAGCCCAGTAAACGGCCCAGAATATAGGCCAAACCTGAGCGATGATGGGACTGGCAGTACACCACAACCGGCTGAGTCAAATCAAAGCCCAGTTGTTCCAGACGCTGCTGAGTACGTGGTAAAGGCTGCAATTTTAAATGATTTTGCCGGTTAAGTGCAGTACTCCATTCAAAATGACGTGCTCCCGGAATATGACCGCCGCGGCGCGCTGCCAGACGCAGGCCAGTATATTCATCTTCAGTGCGGCAATCCCACAGTTGAACTTGTTCATTTTCAATGAGCTGGTGTAATTCATCATAGTCAATCTGAAACTCTGATTTTTGCTCGAGATTGACAGGAACTAAATGACTCACCGGGCTAAATATTTCCTGATCGGACGAGGTTGGCAAACCTGCACCTAGCCAGGCATGAATCCCGCCATTCAATAGACTGGTATTTTCAAAACCCAGACAATGCAGATTCCAGAGTAAACGCCCGGCCCACGCCCCGCCCTCATCATCATAGGCCACCACATGATGCTCAGGCGAAATATTCAGATAAGCAATGAGGGCCTGCAAGCCTTCTACATCCGGCAATAGCCCCATCGTATGATCTTCCTGACGAACCAGCAGCTTGGGTTGTAAATGCAGGGCATGTGGAATATGCAACTGCTCATACACAGAAGCCCGGCTGAGGTCGACAATACGAAGTTTTTCATGGCCCAAATAGGGAACTAAATCTTCTGCCTCGATCAGCAGACCAAAATTAAAAGCTGAAGCTGTCATCGTTATCATGGCTATGATGGGTCAAATTGTTTTGATCTTAGCAC
Organism: Acinetobacter sp. YH12208; assembly: GCF_013418055.1. Lineage (NCBI taxonomy): Bacteria > Pseudomonadati > Pseudomonadota > Gammaproteobacteria > Moraxellales > Moraxellaceae > Acinetobacter > Acinetobacter sp. YH12208. The sequence goes on along the minus strand of NZ_VPCT01000005.1, from coordinate 46,278 downwards.
AGCTCATTTTTACACTTATGCGGTTTCTTTTAAGATGATTAGCAGGATTTTAGATAAGTCATGCTAAAAATCCATCTCGTATAAAAAAACCGCCCCTGTAGCGAAGCGGTTTTTAAAATTGCTCATGTCTAAAATGTGCTTAAGCAGGTTCAGTGATCTCGAAAACCTGACGCAAATAAGCCAGGAAAGTATCATTATCAGTCATGGTTTTGCCTGGACTGTCCGAAATTTTTGCCACCGACTGACGGTTACATTCCACCAGTTTCAATACGATATTTAAGGGGGTTTGGCCCATGTCGTTGGTCAGGTTGGTGCCAATCCCGAAACTGACCTGAAAACGGTCTTTAAAGTATTGATGCAGTTTCCAGGCTTTTTCCAGATTCAGACCATCACTGAAAGTCAGCATTTTGGTTTTGCTGTCAATTTTCAGTTTTTTATAATGTGCATAGGCCTTGTCGCCCCAAACATAGGGATCGCCACTGTCATGACGCAGGCCGTCAAACAGTTTGGCAAAATACAGGTCAAAATCACGCAGGAAAGCATCCATACCGACCACATCAGTCAGGGCAATACCTAAATCACCACGATATTCCTGTACCCAGGTTTCCAGCGCAGATTTCTGGAAATTACGCAGACGCACGTCAAGCGCCTGAAATGCTTGCAGGAATTCATGCGCCATGGTGCCAATCGGGGTAATTCCCAATTCTTTCGCCAATAACACATTACTGGTACCACGGAAGACATGTGGTGCAGCCTTGTTGAATTCTTCTACCACATGCTTTTGCCATTCGAAACTATAACGGCGACGTGTTCCAAAATCCGACACTAAAAATGGCGGATCATGTGGATGTTGCGATGCATCGTATTCTTTTAATAATTGTATTTTCGCCTGTAAACGGCGCTCACCTTCAGCCAGCACTTCAGGACTACGGATCCGGCTAAAATACAGTTCATTGACAATTGCCAGTACGAAGATTTCAAACATCATCGCCTGAACCATCGGGCCTTCAATGGTGATATCTAAACGACCTTCGCTATCGATACTGGCCTGAATAAAACGGCGTTTCAGTTGAAACAGTTCCAGATAATCGACGAAATCGCTCTTGATAAAACGCAGACTTCTTAAATATTGCAACTCGTCTTCTTTGAAGTTGAGCTGACACAACAGATCAAGTTGATGATTGAGATCATCCAGAATATCCGTCAGTGGATAGACTGTATCTTCCAGATTACGACAACGGAAATGGTAGACACTATGCGTTTGCGGAAACTTGTGTAATACCACTTGTAACATGGTGAATTTGTACAAGTCAGTATCTAACAGGGAACGGATAATTGGAGCCATAACTAAGGAAATATCGCTGTGCTTATCTCAACATTAAAGCATAAAATTTTATGTAATATTGCAGGATTTACGTACAGCTAGCTGAATTCGCGACAAAAGTATCAGAGTATAATGGGTTTTATTTTGACAACTGGCCTTGGGTTTTCCCCTGTTCCTGAATGATTTTCTGCAGCTGTTTTTCCTGACCAATCACTTTGGCAAATTCAGCTGTGGTCTTTTGCCCGGTCTGCTTGGCTTGGACATCACAGTTGACCTGACGCAGCTGTTTGGCAATCGCAAATTCCATTTTAAACAGTGCCCCCATCAATGCGGTATTGCCTTTATTGTCGCGGGCGCAACGATCAGCCCCATGATTGAGCAAGGTCGTCACAATAGTTTGATGGCCATAATAGGTCGCCATCATCAGTGGGGTAAAACCGGCACTATTGCGTACATCAACCGGAAAACCATACTTTAGAAATTCATGAATCACTTCGTCATTGCCGGTTTTGGCTGCGGCAAAAAACAGCGCAATTAATTCCTGTTGTGAGCTCATCTGAACATTGTCCACAGTTTTAGCGGGGGAGATCTCCTTGGCGGTGGCCACGTTTGCGAATATGGAACCTATCGCGAGAATACTGGCTAAAACAGCATGCTGCATAGCTTTCATAATGAACTCCAACAGAAATCAAATAGAGACATGAATCGAAAATGATTCTATTCAGATTAGATAAGATGAGTAAAACGGAGTGCCTGTAGAACTCCCCCTAGGGTGCAGGAAAGGTTTGGAGTTCTACAGGACTTTGCGGAGGTGAATTCTTAAACCCTAGTCACCAATCCTGATCGACCAATCGAAATCAGTCTTTAAGTTGTGCTGCTTTGGCTTTGACCGTTGCGATGTTGCCCTTCACCGCTTTGGTCATACGTGTACCGTAGTCGGTATCTGCCTTGTAGAAATAAGACAACATGATGTGCTTGGTTTCTGAATCTTTTACTGCACCTAAGTCCGCAGCCAGGTTCATAATCAGGTCATCTTTCTCTTTGGCAGTATACGAACGGTACAGCTCACCTGCCTGCTTGAAGTTCTGCTCTTTCACACCGATTTGCTGTACATGACCCGATAATGGTGTTTGTACCGCACGTGCTTTTGCAGTTGCAGCTTTTGGCTCTTTGCGGCTTGGCTCATAGTTCACATCCGAATCACGCTCAGACACGTTCATATAACCTTCCTGGTTGTTGTTATTTACAGCAACCACTGGACGGTTCACCGGAATTTGCTGGTGATTCACACCCAGACGATACATTTGCGTATCTGAGTAAGAGAAGATACGGCCTTGTAGCAGACGGTCTTCCGATGGCTCAATACCCGGAACCAGATTACCTGGTGCAAATGCCGACTGTTCAGTCTCATTGAAGAAATTCTTTGGCATGCGGTTCAGGGTCAATGTCCCCACTTTCACTTCTGGAACTAAGTCAGTTGGCCAGATCTTGGTGGGATCAAGTGGATCAAAATCAAACTTGCCGAGATCTTTTGGATCCAGTACCTGGATATGCAGATCCCATTTCGGGAAGTTGCCGGCATAAATGTTGTTATAAAGATCATTGGTCAAGTGATTGAAGTCTTTGCCCTGTTGCACGGCAGCTTCTTTCACATTCAAACCCTTCACGCCTTGTTGCGAGCGGAAGTTGAATTTCACATATTTGTATTCGCCCTTGTCGTTATATAGCTTGTAAGCATGTACACCGAAACCGTCCTGTTCGCGGTAGCTAGTGGGCACACCTTGTTTGCCGTACACATAAGTCAGCATGTTGGTAGCCCATGGCTGGCTCGACAGGAAGTCAAATACACGGTTGGCATCTTGTACGTTTGTCACCGGGCTTGGCTTCATTGCATGAATGAAGTCCGGGAATTTGATCGCATCACGGATGAAGAATACCGGTGTCTGGTTACCGACCAGATCCCAATTCCCTTCTTGAGTATAGAACTTGATCGCGAAACCGTGCGGGTCACGCAGGGTTTCCGGTGAACCTTTACCATGAATTACCGTAGACATACGTACAAAAACTGGAGTTTTAGTACCGGTCTTGAATAGAGAAGCAATTGTTAAGTCAGACAGGTCTTTAGTTGCAACGAATTCACCATAAGCCCCTGTACCACGCGCATGTACCACACGCTCCGGAATACGCTCACGACCAAAACGTTGTAGTTTTTGTACCAATTGAACGTCTTGAAGCAAGACTGAACCATTTGGGCCTGCTGTGATTGAGTTCTGGTTATCACCGACTGGCGCACCATTGTCTTTAGTTAGAGGAGCAGCTTGTGTGGCTGTGACAGTTGCAAGCATTGCAACCAGTAATGAACGCTTAAACATTTCTAAATCTCTCAATTTATTACCTTTCCTGCAGGTGCTAAGATATATAAAAACTAAAAATTGTTAAAACAGATTATTTTTATCACTTCAATCGTTTTAATGAATTTATAAAAATTAATCAATTGATTTTCAAATATTTAAAACTCATAAAAATTAGCATCTGATACTGCTTCAGGTTTTATTCTTGCTACAATCACGCCCATCTATCGTTATCAGTCAATATGTAAAATGCGTGCCTTATTACAAAGAGTTTTAGAAGCTAAAGTCATGGTCGAGGGTGAAACCACGGGCGAAATAAATAAAGGAATTCTGGTTTTTCTGGGCCTGGGCAAGGACGACAATCTGGAAAAAGGTAAAAAGCTGATTGATAAGATATTGAAATACCGATTCTTTGATGATGAACAAGGCAAAATGGGCTGGAATGTCGGTCAGGCCGGAGGTGGTTTACTGCTGGTTTCGCAATTTACCCTGATGGCGCAAACCCAAAAAGGTTTACGTCCAGATTTTGGCCCTGCCATGCCACCTGCTGCTGCAAAAGAGCTGTATGAGCAACTGGTTGACTATGCAAAGTCACAATTTGAACATGTACAAACTGGTATTTTTGCAGCGGATATGAAAGTACATTTGGTCAATGATGGGCCGGTGACGTTTAATTTAGAAGTTGAATAGCGACATTATTTTCCACATTAAAAAGCCCTCAGATTCAGTAATCGAGATCAGGCAGGAAACTGTCTGGTTTTTTATTATTGTTATTCATAATGATATGGGGTAGCTGGAAACCTCATCCCCAACGGTCTGGGGCATCAGGTGTATTGTACCGCAAGATTAGAAAATAATTGTTTCTGCAAAAGATTTAAAAAATTAAGGAGCTTAGATCTAAACTCCCTAACTGACTGGCATTACCCAGATTGAAACTGGCTGAATCCTGCCCTCAGCCCTCCTTGAAAAAGGAGAGGAAGTCAGGAGCAGAGTTTTATTTACCCGTTTTTTCTTTAATAAACGCCCGGGCAAATTTAATTTTTTCTTTGACCGGTTTGGGCAATTTGGGTGGAATCATCTTCGCCACCTGGTTAAACCAGACCAGCAGGCCAAAGTCACCTTCCATTTTGATGGTGCCACTTTGCATACCGGTCATGAATGCTGTCGGGTCACCTTTGACCAAGGTCTTTACACCCTGTTCACTATCAGCAAACTGCAATACAAAATCTGCTTTCTCTGCATCACCTGAAACCGTCTCAATCTGGCCATTATTGACAATGATCTGACGTGCCATACCTTCATCTGTGCCAATCTGGATCCGGAATTGACGCTCATGTACCAGTTCAATAAATTTTGGGCTGGTACGTGCCAATTGCTTCATACGTAAAGCCAGACCCGCGACCAACAAGTCCAGTGGATCTGTACTCATATCAATAAGAGGAAGTTTTAACACAGGAATGGACGACAGTTTCATGGAGGATGCCTATTCTAATTGTACGAAAATTGACAAATATCCTAGCATAATTCTTGGCTAGGTTGATTAAGCAGTTTGTATCATATTTCTAAGCTAAAAAATGCACCCGTGGGTGCATTTTTTCTTTGCGATTTGTAGACTTAACGGCTCGAAAGCTGCTGCTGATCATCTTCATAGACTGGCGTATGTTCGATACAACGGCGTTTTGCCAAGGCACGCTCTGCACGACGGTCTTCACGCAATAATAAGAAAGTGACCACCATCATGACTGCTGTCAATGCACTCAGATAGCTATAGGTCATTGGCAGATCAAACCAGGCTTGTGTGCCTACACGAATCATCTCAATCAAGCCCCAGACCAACATCCCGGCTGCCATAAAACTCAACCAGCGACGATAAGGCGAGAAGAACACAGCAACTACAGCTGCAGCGACTAAACTGAAGCCCACGATCGTTGCTAAATTCGCTGTTACCATATAAACCCCTCCATCCAAATAGATAGTTTGCCTGTTTGATATTGCAACGGTTCTATCTATTGAATTTCGTTCAATCAATAAAATGGAATCTGTTGATTTGTATCTCTATGCCTGCATTATGCTGAGTTTTTTGCATAAAAAAAGTCCTGTGATCTGGTCTCACGACATACTTTGTCGCGATATTATATTGTCATTACATTTTTTGCTTTTGGCATTTTTGTGGATCAATGACTGCGTCAATGTTGGCGTGTCATTACAAAATTATCAGGGCTGTTATTGACTGAAAAAATTATTTTTCCGTTTAAGATGATCGATGTTTTTATAGTCAACCTTCTCTGCTGGCTTGGTCACCCTGGTTCAAAGGCAATCAAAAAACGCGACCCTGAGGTCGCGTTTATTCTATCAAAAATAGTGTTTATGCCTGATTCAGGTCTTTATCGTGTACCCCGAGCAGATACAGCACGCCATCCAGACCGACACTGGAAATCGCCTGCGTGGCATTTTGACGCACCAGTGGCTTGGCACGGAAAGCCACACCGAGTCCTGCAATCGATAACATTGGCAAGTCATTGGCACCATCACCGACTGCAATGGTCTGTTCCAGGGAAATTCCCATCTCTTTGGCAATTTCGCCAAGCAATAAAGCTTTACGCGCGCCATCAACAATATGACCTTTGACTTCACCCGTGACTACACCATCCTGAACATCAAGCGCATTGGCATGCACTTCATCAATATCCAGTTTGCCTTGCAGATATTCGGCAAAGTACTGAAAACCACCCGACAGAATTGCAGTACGGTAACCCAATGCTTTCAAAGTCGAAATCAGGCGTTCAGCACCCTCGGTAATGGTCAGGCGCTCGGCAATTTTCGGCAGTACCGATGCATCCATGCCTTTCAATAAAGCCACACGGGCACGGAAACTGGCCTGAAAATCAAGTTCACCCTGCATGGCGCGTTCGGTGATTTCAGCAACCTGCGCACCGACCCCTGCTTCAATCGCCAGTTCATCAATCACTTCCTGTTCGATCAGGGTCGAGTCCATATCAAAGCAGACCAGACGGCGGTTACGGCGATAGGCATTGTCTTCCTGAACCGCAACATCGACATTCAGTTCACTGGACAAACGCAAACAGGCAGCACGCATGGCTGCGGCATCCAGCATTTGTCCTTTTAAACCAAATTCGATACAGGCACGTTTCGGACCGGTACTGCTGCCATCCAGGGCCGGACGGCCAGACAGACGGGTTACGGTTTCAATATTAAAACCCTGAGCCGAGACAATCTGGGTCACGGCCTGCAAATGAGAGGCATTTAATTCAGGGGCCAATGCCGTTACGATATAACGTGTGCGCCCACCCTCTTTGACCCACTGATCATATTCAGTCGCAGAGATCGGTTTAAAGCGCACAGTTAACCCGATATCATGTGCTAGAATCAGGATTTCCTTCATGGCTAATGCTGTCGCCGTTTGGTCATCAGACGCTACAACAATACCTAAGGTTAACTGATTATGAATAACCGCTTGCCCCACATCTAAAATCTGTAGGGAATGGGCGGACAAAACCTGCATTAATCGTGTAAATTGATTAGGCTGGTCAGGTCCTAAAAATGATATAAGAATGATTTCTCGCATGAATTGACTCGGGTCTGAGCTACAACTATTGTTAGAATCATAATCGAAATTGAACAGAATTGCCTTGGAAGTTTACGTTGAATGCGCCTAGACAAGGGCTATTTGCTAGCCTATTGATTGTAAGTTTTGCTCTGCATACCTTTTTACTGGTATTGGCAACCACTCACCAACTGAATGAAAACCGCACCAGTCAGGGGCAGCTGATCACCAGTCAACTGGTGACAGACAGCCTGTCCGAGCTGGAACCCGCCAATCGTGTTTCTCTGGCTTTGCTGGCAAATCGTTATGCGACCAACCCGAGTGTGGCTTCGATTCGAATTCTGGATGCGAAAGGTCAGGTTTTAGCCACCGGTGGACTGACCAAAACTCGTGATGGTGAAGTTTTTGTCCGTGATGCACTGCAAAACGAGAAAAAAGTCGGTCTGATTGAAATCACCCTGATTGAGCCAAGTATGGGTGAAATTCTGCGGACGCAATGGCTGGCGATTCTGTTCTCTTTCATTATTCATGCTTTGATTTGGGTGGCGTACCGCGCGATCGCGCGTCCTAGCCGAACCGAATATCTGGCACGCATTAACAATGAATCCCGTTTAAAATTCGAGATTCAGACCCTGACCCAAGCTCTGGAACAGGAAAAGCACAATGCTGCGCTGGCCATTGCCCAAGCCCAGCAGGCAGTAAAAAATAAAGCCAAAGAAAAAGAACATAAGCCAGCTGTACTGGAAAGCGATAGCCTGAGCTTGAATATCCAGTTCTATGATCCAAAACAGTTACTCGATAGCGTGAATAAAACCGTATCGGTGCCTTATTTCAACCTGTGTCAGATTTTCCTGAATAAAGCCACTGAACTCTGTGTGCAGCGCTACAAACTGAATGGCAGTGATATTAGTACTGTGCATAAATTTGATGAAAAAGGTGCCACTATCAGCATTGCGGCAGACAAGCCAAATGCCTTGGCCTGCCTGACCATGATCAGTGCGGTATTCCAGTTACTCTCTGAGGTACTGTATAAACGCTATCGTGAAGAAAAACGTTTTGTACTGCAAACCCGTAGTGCAATTGCGTCTAAAGTCGAGGAGATGCAGCTCAGCTCGGTGCAGGCCTCTGAGCGTCTTAGCCAGCACCTGGTCGCAAAAGAAAGTGCCTTACATGTCCCGAATAGCTTGCTGAAAGATGTGAGCGAACATTTCCAGCTGGTCAGTATGCCGAATCCAACCAATGTCCTGACCCGTCATGCCTTTGTGGTAAATGGCATGGATGCAGAAACGGCTGAACTGGCACAGACTTTTAGAACCGAGATTTTAAAATCCAAACAGTCCAAAGCCTCATAAAGGTTGTACAGTACAAAGCCCGACTTTAAATCGGGCTTTTTTATGCGCAGAATTTTTAAGCTGTTACTCGTCAAGTTCTATTATTCAGCGCCTTGCAGCAATTAAAATCACTGCCGCATTTTAAAACTCTAGCTGTCTGTATCCAGATTTTGCTTTGGCTCTAATGTCGTTACCCTGCTTTTGGCTGCCCAATAGGTGGCCAGAGCTGGCCCTGAAATATTGTGCCATAAGCTAAAGATTGCACTGGGCAAAGCCGTAAGTGGAGAAGCTGCAAAATGGGTCGCAGCCAAAGCCACACCCAGACCCGAATTCTGCATTCCCACCTCAATCGATACCGCACGACAGTCTATTTCCGCCAGCTTAAAGATACGACTGGCCCAATAACCCAGCAAATAACCGAGACCATTATGCAAGACCACAATCCCCAAGATCAGTAGTCCAGATTGCAAAATCTGAGCTTTGCTGCCGGCAATAATTGCTGCCACAATCGCGACAATGGCAATCACAGAAATCAGCGGCATCACCTGAATATAGGCATTTACTTTTTGCTTGAGCAGACTCCGTACAATCAAGCCCAGAAGAATTGGAAATAGCACCACTTGTAGAATCGACACCAGCATGGATAAGGCATTGATCTCGATCCATTGGCTGGCCAAGAGATAAAAAATCGCAGGGGTCAGAATCGGAGCCAATAAGGTTGAGACGGAAGTACAGGCCACAGACAGAGCAGTATTGCCTTTGGCCATATAGGTAATGACATTGGAGGCAGTACCACCCGGACAGCAACCGACCAGTATCACCCCGATCGCAATTTCCGGCGGCAACTGGAACAATTGACACAAGAGAAAAGCCAGACCCGGCATCACTACAAACTGGGCCACGACCCCAATCCCGACAGCTTTCGGACTTTGTAGCACACTTTTAAAATCGCCTACGGTCATGGTCATGCCCATACCAAACATGATAATGCCCAGCATCCATGGAATATAAGCGCGTAACCAGACAAAGCCCTCGGGCAGCATTAAGGCAATGCCGGAAAACAGCAGCACCCATAAAGCAAAGGTTTTTTGGACAAATTGGCTAAACTGGAGCAAGGCTGACATGGGGTTCATCCAGGGGTACAAAGGGAGAATAATAACAAGATAAAACAGGCATCTCTCAATACCAGAAATCTGAAGATTTAAATGCGCCGAAGATCAAATAAATATCCGAAGCGCATCATGATAAAATTTTAAACCGGCTGAACGATATCTTTGGTATAGATGCGTTTTACCCCATGCGCCAGCATATCTTGCCAAGCATGTTGCAAGGAACCATTCAGATCAATGCCCTTGCTGGCATCGGCAATGACAAAGGTCTTAAAGCCCATTTTGCAGGCATCGATGGCGGTCCAAGCCACACAGAAATCGGTAGCAATCCCAACCACAAATACCGTATCAATACCACGTTCACGCAGATAGCCGGCCAAACCTGTTGTGGTTTTCTGATCTGCTTCCATAAAGGCGGAATAACTGTCAATCCGGGAATCAAAACCCTTGCGAATAATCAGTTGCGCTTGCGGTAAATTTAAATCCGGATGCAACTCGGCATCTACTGTCCCCTGCACACAATGCTTTGGCCATAAAACCTGAGTGCCATAATCCAGCTGAATGCTGTCATAAGCCGCTTTAGCGGGGTGATTGTCTGCAAAAGAAATATGGTTTTCTGGATGCCAGTCCTGCGTCAGGATAATATTTTGAAAATACTGCCCCAATAAATTGATATTGGGGATAATCTGGTCAGCATTGGCCACTGCCAGATTACCCCCTGGGGTAAATCCTCTTTGTACATCTACGACCAGCAAAGCGATATTATTTTGCATGTATTTTCATCCATTGAAATCTCGATTTATGTCCAAGCATAGCGCAAATTGTTATCGGATTTTTAGAGCGACTGCTAAAAACCCTGTGACTGCATATTCTGATTCTGCCTGTTTTTAACCGCACTGCGGATCTGATTCCTTGAATTTTAAACACAAAAAAGCCTGCAAAAGCAGGCTTTTTCAAATCTTGGCCTATTACACTTTGGTACGGTTCACCAGGAATAGCATACACAGTGCAGAGATGATGATACATGGGATTGCGGCTGTAATTACCCCTGCGGCACCAAAACCTGCCACCAGGAGCTGACCTGCGATGACTGGGCCTAGCATGGCACCAATACGACCGACTGCAGAAGCAACACCGACACCGGTACCGCGCACTTCTGTTGGATACACGATACTACCGAAGGCATAAAGTACACCCTGACAGCCAATTACGAAGGCACCTGCCAATGCTGCTGCCATATACATCTGGTTCAGTGAGCTTGCACCATTTAGTGCCAATAGACCTGCAAGAATACCGCCGTACATCAACAGGATCACATACGCTTTTTTCCAGCGATCGGTCAGCATACCCAGGATAATTGTACCAATCGTCGCCGTGACCATGAAGTAGAACTGTGCGGTTGAACCATCCTTACGGCTAAAGCCAAGTTCCATAAACAATGAGGGTAACCAGCTCAACATGATGTAAACCACCATCAGCGTAAAGAAGTAGCTGATCCAGATGCACATGGTACGTAACAGGTTGTCCGAATTAAACAGGTCCTTAAATGAACCTTGTGGTGCAACGGCAAGTTCTGCTGCAGTTTTGTTCTGTGTTTTCAGGTATTCCTTCGATTCAGGCAAAAATAGCATCATCAATGGAATTGCAAAAATCGGTAACAAGCCGCCCAGATAGAAAACATTTTTCCAGTTGGCACCAAATTCAGTCGCAGCAATTAAAGATAAAATCGCAGCACCCACAGGCATACCGCAATACATCAAGCCGACTGCACGACCACGATTTTGCGGCGATACCGCTTCAGAAGCGAGTGTGATGAGAATCGGCATCGCACCGCCCAGACCTGCTCCGGCCAGAAAACGTACTGCCAGCAGACTGTTAAAGCTATTGACCCAGACTGTACATAAAGTGAATATGGCAAATGTGGCTGTCGACCAGATCAACACTTTCTTACGGCCGATACGGTCTGCAAATCGACCGCCGATCAGTGCACCGGGTAATAAACCCAGAATCCCTGCACTAAAAAACACACCCAACTGGGAACTATCGAGACCGAAGTGTTCACGCACACCGGCTGCAGCAATACCAGCAGCCTGAATATCCAAGCCTTCAATCACCGCTATCAGAAAACAGATGGCGACCGTGACGATAGCATGCTTATTGTCTGATTTTTCCATTGGATTATCCTTGTTCAATCAGCGTTACAAAAGAAAGACCATCATCTATGAGCCTGAGCGCAGAAATAACTATCAATAAGTTGAACGTTTTACTTGGATATCCCCACAGCAGCTGAAGCAGCTCCATGCAATAGACCTTGAGATAAAGTCGCAAAAGCAATTAATCAAAAAGTTTTAAAATTCACAATTTATGCTTTAAGACTTATACATCAAGTTAAAAAACCAACCGATTAGAAAAATATTATGCAATTCATTGATATTAAAAAAAGATTAATAGATTCAATTTTTCAACCTGTTTACATCAGCTTAGCCTCCAGACAAAGATGTTTTACATATAGATTCATCCAATAAAAATATTAATTCAGCAGCTAAAAACAACGAAATTCACGACTTGGCCGAGATTTTTACTCAAATCGAGCTAATTTTGCAGACAAAATTCCATAATATCTTGCTGAGCCGGGACTTAAGTCGCAGTTTGACCACAGTATTTCGCCGGATAAATCATCTAATTTATTACTTGATTGTTTTCAAAAGGCTTTGTATAAAGAATTGAGTGGCTTTGACTAAAGCATATTGTTCTTATGCGTTTGATCAGTCATAATTTGCATAAGCAATCTTCAATTCAGCGCAAGTCCATTGAATTTGCTATAAATCAAAATACAAATCCATCCCAATTTATGTTTTCTCATTCCTTTCGGATGGACAAATAGGATAGTTTTTTAAAATGACTCAGCAAGCACAGACCATTCAAGGTTCCATAGTCGCAATCGTCACCCCTATGTTTGAAGATGGCAGCGTAGATTGGAAGGGTCTCGAGAAGCTGGTTGAATGGCATATTGCAGAGGGCACCAACAGTATTGTTGCCGTTGGAACGACAGGCGAAGCCTCGACCCTGAGCATGAGTGAACACACCCAGGTGATCAAAGAAATCATTCGTGTGGCCAACAAACGTATTCCTATTATTGCCGGCACAGGCGCAAACTCGACCCGTGAAGCCATCCAACTTACCCGTGAAGCCAAAGAGCTCGGCGCCGATGCTGCTCTTCTGGTGACGCCTTATTATAACAAACCGACCCAGGAAGGCTTGTACCAGCATTATAAAGCTGTGGCTGAAGCGGTCGATCTTCCGCAGATTCTGTATAATGTCCCTGGCCGTACCGGTGTCGACATGCTGAATGAAACCGTGATTCGTCTGGCCGATATTCCACAAATCGTCGGGATTAAAGATGCGACGGGTGATGTACCGCGTGGTGCTGAACTCTTGCAAGGTCTGAAAGACAAAGACATGGTGGTCTACTCAGGTGATGATGCAACGGCATATCAGCTGATGGGTCATGGCGCCAAAGGCAATATCTCGGTCACAGCGAATGTGGCTCCGAAAGCCATGAGTGAAGTGTGTGCCGCTGCCATTACAGGTAATGCTACAGACGCTGAACAGTTAAATGCTCAGGTTGCAAATTTACACAATATTTTATTTTGCGAATCAAACCCAATTCCTGTGAAATGGGCACTCCATGACATGGGCTTAATTGGTACTGGCATTCGCCTTCCATTAACACCACTTGCAGAACAATATCGCGCTCCGCTTCGTGAAGCACTGGTCGAAGCGGGCGTTATTAAATAAAAGAGCACAAGATTATGCAATTACGTTTAGGACTTAGCCTTACACTTTCAGTATTCAGTTTGGCAGGTTGTAGTTCAATGGCCTTTAATAACGGCACTTTAGACTATAAAGAAACTACAACTCTGGACGCTTTACAATATCCTGAAGGCGCCATGGTACGTCCTGCAACGCCATTGTATCCTGCTCCAACAGTCGATCCGCTTGCAATTGAAAATGCACCGAAGCTTGAAAACCAGCGTGGCAACCGTTTTGCCTTGCCACGCCCTCAGGCCCAGACTGAAAACACCGCTCAAGCTGAGCTGACTGAAAGCAATGCTGTTGGTAAACCACAGTTGGTCACAGACGGAAATCTTAATCCGCTGCTTAAAATTGACGGAAATTCTGCTACAATTTGGCAATATACGCTTGCCACCCTCAGCAGCCTGAATCATAGCATCGTTGCGCAGAATAAAAACCGTTACGAAGTCACGATTCGGGTCGACCAGCAAACCTATGTATTAAGATTATCTTCTGTCGGTTCAAGTAATAACCTCGCTGTGTTCAATGCCGATAACAGTTTTGCCGACCGTGAAAAAGCCGCAGAACTGCTCAACCAGATTTACCAAAATTGGCCAGCCTAGACATTTCTAGGCATTTTTTTTTGTAAAAGGTTCCCTCATGTTAAAACAAACCTTGCTCTATACTGGTAAAGCGAAATCTGTCTACACCACAGACAGTTCAGACCATCTGATTTTAGTCTTTCGAGATGATGCCTCTGCATTCAATGGCGAAAAAATCGAGCAACTAGATCGTAAAGGCAAGGTGAATAACCGTTTTAACGCCTTCATCATGGAAAAGCTGGCAGAAGCGGGTATTGAAACTCACTTTGAAAAGCTGCTGACTCCAAATGAAGTGCTGGTGAAAAAACTGGATATGATCCCGGTTGAATGTGTGATTCGTAACTATGCAGCAGGTTCTTTATGCCGCCGTTTAGGTGTTGAAGAAGGTAAAGAACTGACTCCATCTACATTCGAATTGTTCTTTAAAGACGATGCGCTTGGCGATCCAATGGTCAATGAATCGCAAGCGATTGCTTTAGGTTGGGCGACTGCTGAGCAACTGGAAAAAATGAAAGAATTGACTTACCAAGTCAATGACGTGCTAAAAGCATTGTTTGATGCCGGCAACATGATTCTGGTCGACTTCAAACTTGAATTCGGTGTATTCCATGACCGTATCGTTTTGGGTGATGAATTCTCTCCAGACGGTTGCCGTCTATGGGACAAAGACACCAAGAAAAAACTGGACAAAGATCGTTTCCGTCAAGGTTTAGGCGGTGTGGTTGAAGCCTATGAAGAAGTTGCGGGCCGTTTAGGTATTAACCTCGACAATATCTAATGGCATAGTCCATTGCTTCAAAAAAACCGAGCTCAACAGCTCGGTTTTTTTATCCCTGATTTTTTGTGGCTGGGCCAGATTGACCTTTTAAGCTTTAATCGAAAAAACAAATATTACAGATGAAAATGATCGTTTTTACATTGGAAAGCCTATGGCTTAATATCATCACATACCAGGCAAATCAGTGAGCTGATTGATTTAACTCAAGGTTTGCCGACCAGATTGATCGCCTACCCTCTAGGATGTTCTCTCCCTTGAAAAAACATCCTAATTTATGCCCAATTCGCCTTGAATTGGGCTTTTTTTGCCTGAGTTTAATCTATTTGTGTACTGATATTATTGCTGCTGTTGCTGTTGTTGCCAACGGCGTTGCTGTAAGCGCTCTCCTTCAACTTCACGTTTATTGCGTGCCGACTCATACAGTTTGGTATCTTTCAGTTCTGGCGGCATATAGTCTTGCAGCACAAAATGCTCAGGATAATGATGCGGATACAGATAATCCACCCCGTAGCCCTGTTCTTTCATCAGCTTGGTCGGTGCATTTCTCAAATGCAAAGGCACCGGCAAATTCGAGGTTTTATCTGCAAGCTCCATCGCCTTGTTAATTGCCAGATAGGTGCTGTTACTTTTGGCACTGGTGGCTAAATACACCGCACATTGTCCTAAAATAATCCGGCATTCCGGCATGCCGACGGCCTGCACTGAACGGAAACACTCACCTGCCAGCAGCAAGGCATTCGGATTGGAGTTGCCAATATCTTCCGAGGCTGCAATCAGCATACGGCGCGCGATAAATACCGGGTCTTCACCGCCTTTGAGCATGCGTGCCATCCAGTACAGCGCTGCATCCGGATCACTGCCGCGAATTGATTTAATAAACGCCGAAACCAGATCATAATGCTGTTCACCCGACTTGTCATAGCGGGCAATATTCTGCTGTGCCACTTTGACCACCACCGCATTGGTGATGATATTTTCCATATCCGGCTCAAAAGTACTGGCAATCAGATCCAGCAGATTCAGTGCCTTACGGGCATCGCCTGCGGCGAACTGAACCAAGGCATCAAATTCTTCAATCAGGATATGTCTTTCTTGCAAGAAGTGGTCATTTTGCAAGGCTTGAGTCAGCAAGGTCTGAATCGATTCGGCACTCAAGGCATTCAGGCTATACACCTGACAACGTGACAATAAGGCACTATTCACTTCAAAAGATGGGTTTTCGGTAGTGGCACCAATTAAGGTAATTTTTCCCTTCTCCACTGCGTTTAACAGTGCATCCTGCTGGGACTTGTTAAAACGGTGAATTTCATCAATAAACACCACTGGCGTCAGCAGATCACCACCATCGGCAATCACTTCACGCAGCTCTTTCACTCCGGTATTCAGGGCAGACAGACTGATAAAAGGCCGATCTACCGCTTGTGCCAACAGTAAGGCAATGGTAGTTTTTCCAACGCCGGGTGGTCCCCAGAAAATAATCGACGGTAGATGACCCTGATCAATCATCTGGCGTAAGGGCGCCTGTTCCCCAAGCAAATGTTCCTGCCCGATAATCTCTGCAAGGTCACGTGGTCTTAAGCGTTCTGGAAGCGGGATATGACTATCTGACATGTTATTATTGGCTCAAACTAAATTCTGATCTCATTCTAACACCAGCAGTTTTGATTCCAAGATTGCAAACATAAAGCATAAAAAATTAATTTATGTAGAAATCCTCTATTTTTTTAATTCTGAATGAATTAATCTTCATAAAAGCAAGTAATTTGAACATGATTAATTGTGAATTAATTACAGTGTAATTTTCATATTGTTTATTTTAATTAAAAGAAACTTATGTCGCCCCCTTGGGCATTTTTGGGTTGTATTGGTGAATGCATGAAGCATGATAAATTTGAACAGGGAGCTGTGAGCCAGTCGGAACCTCTGCTGGCAACATCACTGAGTTCAACCCCTGTTCATCTGTCTGAATTAATTCAGCTTCAAAAACTGATTGATGCCTTACCCCAACCTCTCTGGGTCAGTAGCAAAACACATCTGCACTATTTTAACGCCGCCATGACTGATTATCTTGGTGTGAACCTGAATGAACCGGACAATATGCCATGGCAGAGTTTCATTCATACCGAGGACTTACAGCTGTTTTCGAAGCTGTGGCATGCGGCACTGGATCAGCATCAGAATTTTGAAACCCAGTGCCGGATTAAACGCAGCGATACTCATTATCGCATGTGTACGCTGGCGGTAAAATTCCATCATGCACCTGAACATCTGTTGCAGTGGGCGGTTTCACTGACCGATGTACATGATTATTTTGAAATCCAGCAACAACTGTCTCAAATCGTTTCAACCCAGGAAAATATGCTGGATGCCAGCGCAGACTGCATCCATATTATCAGTCCTGAAGGTCAAATTCGGCATAGTAACCAGTGCTGTGGCCTGATTGCGGAAACCGAAACCGTAACACAGGCTCAGGACAGTTCATTGTCCTGGTTGAACTGTTTAGCACCTGAAGCCCGAAAATCCGGACAACGCGCACTGAAACAGGCAGCCCTAGGCTTAAATAGCCGTTTTTCTAGTAAAATTCAGAGCAAAGACCAGCCGATCCAATATTGGGATCATCTGCTGACCCCGATTCTGGATCAGCACAATATTACCCAAAGCATCCTCTGTGTCTCACGCAATATCAGCCAGCAAAAAATTGCAGAAACCCGCTTAAAAGAAGCCATTAAACGAGATGAACTGACTGGTCTGTATAATCGCAGTACCTTCTATAAAACCTTTAAACAGGTGCTATGGAAAGCGCAACAACAGCAGACCAAGGCGGGTCTACTGCTGATTGATCTGGATTATTTCCGGCACATCAATGACACCCTAGGTCATATTGCTGGCGATCATCTACTCCATGTTCTGGGTCAGCGTTTCCAGGCCTGTTTCGGCCCGAATACCATTGTGGCCCGTTTGGGTGGAGATGAATTTGCGGTTCTGGTGAAAAATCTGGAAAGTGAAGAACAGCTGCTGGCCACGGCGCAACTAGCCTATACCCAGCTGGATCAACCGATCAATTATATTGGCGACAGTATCAGCAGTGCCATGAGTATTGGCTGTGCCATCTATCCACGTGATGCCCTGAACACCTCGAATCTGTTGAAGTGTGCCGACATTGCCTTAAATGATCTGAAAAATAGTGGACGTGGCGGCATTCGCATGTTTAGTCAGGACATGTGTGGTTCGCTGGAAAATATGACCAAGCAGCTGACTTTGGCCCGCAAGATTATTCTGGCCGATCAGATCATTCCCTACTATCAACCCAAAGTTCGTCTGTCTGATGGTGTGGTGATTGGTTTTGAAGCGCTGTTACGCTGGCAAGATCAGGATCAGCAGGTGCAACTGCCTTCCGAGATTTTTGGTGCCTTTCAGGACTATGAGCTGGCCTCACGTATCAGTGAAACCATGCAGCTGAAAGTCTTTGCCGATATGAGTCGCTGGCAGGCCCAAGGACTGGATCTGTTGCCGATTTCAATCAATGCCGCACCGGTTGAATTTTTGCGCGATGACTATGCTGAAAAAATGTTGGCCCGCCTGTCCAATTTTGATATTCCTGCGCATAAGGTGGAACTGGAAATTACTGAACAAAGCCTGTCCGAGCATGGTGCCAATTATGTGATCCGGGCCCTGAACCTACTGAAACAGGCCGGAATCCAGATCTCACTGGATGATTTCGGCACCGGGCATTCTTCACTAACCCGTTTACAAGACTATCCGGTGGATTGCATCAAAATTGACCGCAACTTCGTCGAGCGTATGAACAGTGACCCGTCCGCCTTGGCGATTGTCAAAGCCATTACCCAGATTGGCTCCAGCATTGCTTTGGATGTTCTGGTCGAAGGCATCGAAAATACCGAACAACTCGATACCCTGATCCATTGTGACTGTCAGATTGGACAAGGCTTTTATTTCTATCGTCCGATGGTCGGTGCTTCGGCTCAGGCCCTACTGCAGCCGGCAAATCAATAGCTACTTATCGCGGCAAATTAACGCACCCAACGCACGATATAGTCTTCGATGTCGTCTTCAGGAATGTCGGCTTCACTCAGGCAGCGCCCTGCTGCCGACTTGCGTGCCTGAATCACACTTTCCCGTGAACCGCTGATCAGATAATGCCAGGATGGCAGGCTTTTGCCCTGCTCGACCCGGCGATAAGCACAGCTTGAAGGCAACCAGTGAATCGTTTCCAATTTTTCTGGCGTGAGCTGAATACAGTCTGGCACATAGTGCAAACGCTCTGGATAATTGGAGCAACGCGCAGTCGTACAATCCAGCAGTTTGCAGGCCACTTTGGTATAAGCGACTTCCTGGGTATCTTCATCTTCCAGTTTAATCAGGCAACAGAGTCCGCAACCATCACACAAGGCTTCCCACTCGGCTTGCGTGAGTTCGGCAAGGCCATAGTTTTTCCAAAATTCGGGACGTAAAGTATCGGTCATGATCAGGTCGGCGCACTCAAAAATCAGCTGATTATAGCAGCCCAAACTGCGCAGACCTACCGCTCAAATTCTTATTACCATCACGTAAACTATTGTTAAATCATAGACAGTTCGTCAACAAAACACTAACAGTCGCTGGAATCGTTTATTTCTATACTAAATTTGAAAATAAAAACACATGGAGAATATATATGTTTCGCTGGGCTATTATTTTTGCTGTTATTGCATTAATTGCGAGTCTACTTGGTTTCGGTGGAGTAGCAGGCTTATCTAAGGATTTTGCAATTATCTTGTTAGTAATTGCGGTGATTCTTGCGATCGTTGGATTTCTTTCCCGCGGTAAGGTCTAGATTCAGTTTAGATTGAGTCGAAGCAAGTATGATCCTTCGAAAAAAACAAGAGCCTTCTGGCTCTTGTTTTTTTATAGCTTTATTAAGCGAATATCAAGTTCAATATTCACTTAAGGTTTTAAATGACGCGGTCTAAAACCTGCCGCCAGCAAGGCCGCCAGATAGGCCACCACACCAATGACACACAAGATGAGTACTTCTGCGACACGCATCCATTGCGACACATCGGCATTGTACCAACTTAAGGCATAAGCCAAAGCTGCGATCATCACCACATTGGCAAACATGAATTGCAGGAAGATTTTTTTCCAGTGCGGGCCGAAGCGGAAAATATGACGCTTATGCAGATAGTAATAAAGCAGGCCGGCATTCACCATGGCTGAACCGGTCGATGCCAGTGCCAGTGCCATATGTTCTGCTTCCCAATCAATCAGCTTGAAAATACCGATAAAAATCACGTTCAGGATTGCATTGGCAGCCACAGCCATCAGACCGACACGCACCGGTGTTTTGGTATCCTGCTGTGCATAGAAACCCGGGGCAAAGACTTTAATCAACATAAAGGCAATCACACCACCACTCATACATTGCAGCGCCAGAGCCGTCATTTGGGTATCTTCAAAGCTGAACTGACCACGTTCAAACAGGGCCTGAATGATCGGGGTCGACAGCATAAACAAGGCAATACTGGCCGGTAAACCTGCCATTACAATCACTTTAGCGGCCCAGTCCATCATGCCACGGAATTTTTCTGGATTCTGCTCGGTATGTCGTGCCGATAAAGATGGCAAAATGACAGTACCAATCGCTACACCAATCAGGCCAAGCGGCAACTCGGTCATGCGCTCGGCACTATACAGCCAGGACACCGAACCATCCTGCATAAATGAAGCCCAGATGGTATTCAGCAGCAGGTTAATTTGCGTGACGGATACACCAAATAAAGCCGGCAGCATCAACTTCATGATGCGATCCACGCCTTCATGCTTGAAGTCAATTTTAGGTGGAATCAGCAGGTTTTTACGCCACAGTTCAGGAATCTGAATCGCCAGCTGTAAAATACCGGCAATGATGACTGCCCAGCCCAGTGCCATAATCGGCTCTGCCATATGCGGAGTCAGCCAGAGCGCGCCAGCAATCATGGCCACATTGAGCAAGACCGGTGCAAAGGCCGGTGTACTAAAAGAACCATAACTGTTCAGAATACTACTGGCAAAAGCCGTCAGTGACATGAACAATAAATAAGGAATGGTCAGGCGGAACATGTCAGTCGCCAAGGCGAATTTCTCAGGATCGCTATGGAAACCGGGCGCATAGATATACATGATCAACGGTGCAGCAATCACTGCAAACATGGTCAGCAGACTCATTACCGTTGCCAGACAGCCAAATACCCGGCTAATCAGAATCTGCACTTCGGCATGGGTACGACTGGTTTTGTATTCGGTCAAAACCGGAATAAAGGCCTGTGAAAATGCCCCTTCGGCAAATAAGCGCCTGAAAAAGTTTGGAATACGAAATGCGACCACGAAGGTATCGAAGTCCTTACCCGCACCAAAGACATTCAGTAAAACAATATCTCGAACCAATCCCAGTACACGTGACAACATGGTCATCGCACTGACAATGACGGTCGAACGCCAAAGCGCCATCTTATTCACCTAATGTATAAATTTGTGGCTATTGTAATGAAACCTCTGTCAGAAGTTCATTGCTTAATTGCATCCCTCAAGCGAGGTTGAGGTATTTTTATAATGCTGTAACTGGCGACGAAAATCAGCCCAGTTAAAATACGGTCCCGGATCGGTCTTACGGCCTGGGGCAATATCCGAATGTCCGGCAATATGCTGCTGAATTTTAGGATAATAATCTTGCAAACAGGCAGTGACTTTGATCAAGGCGGCATACTGTACCGGTTCAAAAGGCAAGTCGTCACTGCCTTCCAGCTCGATGCCAATCGAATAATCATTACATTCTTTTTTACCCAAATAGGTCGAACGTCCAGCATGCCAGGCACGGTCATTAAAATTGACGAATTGCAGTACCTCACCAGAACGTAAAATCAGTAGATGGGTCGAAACCTGCATCCCTTCAATGCTTTGAAAATAGGGATGGACTGACCAATCCAGTTGATTTTGAAAAAACTGTTCAATATAACCGCCGCCAAACTGTGAGGGTGGCAGACTGATGTTATGCACCACAATGAGCTGAATCTCGGTATTGTCCGGACGCTGGTTAAAATTGGGAGAGGGAATGTGACGTGCGCCCATCAATTGTCCATTCTTAACCTGAAACTCGGCTGCCTGTTGCATAAAACCATTCTCTCCAAAAATAAAATCTGCACGATCAGGGTTGCAGCCGGCTTCATGCTAAAACTTTCAGGCACAAATCTCAATTCATCCCGGCAGACTGTAGGAAAAATCGCTCATTTTTTATGTAACAGTGCTAAGATAATGCGCAATTTTCACGGCTTAAAAGATACGGAAATACTCATGCGCATATCTCAAGCGTTGCTAGACCAGTCGATTCAGATCAATATCCAACAGGCACTTTCAGAAGATATTGGTGACGGCGATATTACTGCCCTGCTGACCCCTGAAGATGAACAGGCCACTGCCACGATCATCAGCCGTGAAGATATGGTACTGGCCGGGCAACCTTGGGTGAATGCCTTGATTCAGGCTTATGATCCAAGTGTTGAAGTGATCTGGCTAAAAAATGAGGGTGATCGGGTTCAAGCCAATGAAACTTTCCTGAAACTGGCCGGTTCTGCACGCAGTTTATTGACTGTGGAACGTCCTGCGCTGAATTTTGTCCAGACACTGTCTGCAGTTGCGACGAAAACAGCGCATTATGTCAAACAATTGGATGGCTTAAATACCAAGCTACTGGATACCCGTAAAACCCTTCCTGGCCTGCGTATTGCACAAAAATATGCCGTTGCCATTGGTGGTGGGCAGAATCATCGTCTGGGTTTATTCGATGCCTTTTTGATTAAAGAAAATCATATTATGGCCGCTGGCGGAATTGTTCAGGCGATTGCCAAGGCACACCAGATTGCGCCGGGCAAACCGGTCGAAGTGGAAGTCGAAACCTGGGATGAACTGAATCAGGCCTTAGAGGCCAATGCGGATATCGTGATGCTGGATAATTTCAGCCAGCAGCAAATGATTGAGGCAGTACAGCATGTGGCCGGCCGCTGCAAACTGGAAGCATCTGGCAATATCACGATCGAAAATTTACGTGAAGTTGCCAGTAGCGGTGTCGATTATATTTCGATGGGTGTCTTGACCAAAGATGTCAAAGCTGTGGATTTATCGATGCGATTTAATGCTGAAGCCTAAATTCGATAGATGACCATTGAGGGTGCGAAGCACCCTTTTTTGATTTTTAGAAATTTTTTTGCATATATTTTGCTCAATTTTCTATTTTAGACCTTAATCATCATCGTCGTCCCGATTACCTCGACGATCGCGGTCATCATCGTCACCATCACGGTCGTTATATCTTCCGTTATCCTCCTCACGATCCTGATTTAACACTGAACGCTCGTCATCCTCCCGCTGATTGCCCCAGTCACAGGCGCTTAGTCCAAACATGCCCAGCAAAGACATTGCACAAATCCACTGTTTCATCTCGCATTCCTCATGGTGATATCGTTTGAATATCGGGGCAAAATAGATCTGGATCTAGCCGATTCATGTCGGAATTTTGTCAGGAAGTTTTGTGATGCATTTTCAATGGGCTATATTCTGAAATTTCCGGCATAAAAAAACGCATCCGGAGATGCGTTTTATATTTGGCAGTAATGAATTACCAGCCCAAAGCTTGTTGCTGCTTTTTCACCAGCTCCTGAATACCTTTCTCGGCCATTTCCAGCATGGCATCCGATTGGGCACGGGTAAATGGTTTGTCTTCCGCAGTGCCCTGAATTTCAATAAATTCACCGGCCTGTGTCATCACCACGTTC
Organism: Acinetobacter sp. YH12208; assembly: GCF_013418055.1. Classification (NCBI taxonomy): domain Bacteria; kingdom Pseudomonadati; phylum Pseudomonadota; class Gammaproteobacteria; order Moraxellales; family Moraxellaceae; genus Acinetobacter; species Acinetobacter sp. YH12208. Next base: position 22,619 of record NZ_VPCT01000005.1, on the reverse strand, counting down.
AAATCGGTTTGACAGTTCGAATCTTCTTCATAGCAAAGATCCAGTAATACTTCATCTTTGAAAATACCAACAGAAACCGCAGCCACCAGACCTTTTAATGGATCATGTTTGATTTTCTTTCTTTCCAGCAAAACATTCATGGCATCGACCAGCGCCACCGCAGCACCGGTAATCGCTGCAGTACGGGTACCGCCATCAGCCTGAATCACATCACAGTCAATGGTAATGGTATTTTCACCCAGCTTTTTCAGGTCAACCATTGAGCGCAAGCTACGACCGATCAGACGCTGGATTTCCTGGGTACGGCCACTCTGTTTGCCACGTGCCGCTTCACGGTCACTACGGGTATGGGTTGAACGTGGCAACATGCCATATTCAGCCGTCACCCAGCCCTGGCCCTGACCTTTCAGGAAACGTGGAACAGAACTCTCTACACTGGCAGTGCACAGTACTTTGGTATGACCAAACTCAACCAATACCGAGCCTTCCGCATAACGTGTATAGTTACGGGTAATTTTCACTTCACGTAATTGATCTAATGCTCGTTGGTCGATACGCATGATAAGTCCTGTATAGGCTAAAAATAATTGCGGCTCAGTATAACAGAAGCCTTTGCCAAGATTGGTCAGCCGGATGATTGATTTACAAAATCGATGCATCAGAGTGCGGTTAAATGTCGAAATTCTGCCGACCTGTGGCGCTACGATTTGCCTTAATTTTTGCTAGACTAAATCTCCCCTTGAGGAAACTCTATTTATGTCCTTACGTGAAGATCGCAAGCAGCAAAGCCATCAGGCGCTACTGGATGCCACACTGGCCTTGAGCAGTCAGGGTCGCGCTTTTAGCACCATCAGTCTGCGTGAAGTCGCGCATGCCGTTGGATTGGTGCCCACGGCATTTTATCGGCATTTTCAGGATATGGAGCAGTTGGGACTGGAGCTGCTGGATCAGGTCGCGATTCATCTCAAGGGAGTGCTGAATCAACTGGGACAGGCCTATCTGTATCAGCCCAATACCCGGACTAAAACCGGAATTGAGCTATTTTTTCAGGCAGTCGAATATCACCCTGAACCCTGGATTTTTTTTGTTGCAGAACGCTGGGGGGGCTCGGCAGTGTTACGTGCCGGAATAGAACGGGAAATTCGTTTTTTGACTGAAGATGTCATGCATGAACTGGAAAAAATGCAAGCCGCCCAGCATATCCAGTCCTCACAAGATTTGCAGGCACTGGCACAGATGCTGATTGATCTGTCGCTGAACTGGGCCATGGGCTGGATTCATCTGCAACATCAGGCTGATCCAGAGCTACGCCGCACCCAATCCAATGTCTTTAAAACCCAAAGCGTGCTACAGATGCAGCTTTTATTGCGAGGGATTTTGCACTGGCATCGAATTCCGACAAAAACAGCAGATCCGTCAATCAATACAGAAACAAGTACTCCCCCCATCTGAATAAAAAAACCTGCATTATTGATGCAGGTTTTTTACGGATACTCGGTTATTTCTTATTTGGCTTTACGCTCTTTTTCAATCAGGTAATTCACCACCTGAATTACTTTGGCATCATTGCCCTGCACAATATATTTACCATTGACAGTCACCGCCGGTACGCCGCTTAACTGATATTGAGCAGCCAGATTTTTGGCCTGCGCAATTTTTGATGAAATCGGGAATGATTTATAAGTTGTGTTAAATTTCGCTTCAGAAATACCATAACGGGTATAGAACTTGGCCAGTTGTGCCTGTTCCAAAATTGGACGCTGCTTGTCATGAATATCATGGAATAGCTGCAAATGGGCTTTTTGACGCACACCCAAGGCTTCAGACACATAATAAGCACGCGCTGCCTGTTCCCAGAGTGGATTCATTGCAGCAGGCGTACGCACAAAACGCACATCTTTTGGTAATTTTTTCAACCAGCTTTGCATATGTGGCTCAAGCGTGAAACAGTGGCCACAGCCATACCAGAAGAATTCACGTACTTCAATTTTGCCCGGTTTTTCGACTTTGACTGGTTTTGCGACCACCTGATAGTCCTGACCTGCCACAAAATTGGCCATCGCACTGCCAGAAAAGGCCAAAACAGATGCGGCAACAGCGCCTAAAAGGAATTTTTTCATTGGGATTATCGTCCTCTAAATCATTATGTTTAGTGTATGGGTTCACTATAAATCAATTATGCCGATTTCGTTTTCATTCTGTGAACTTTTTTGCTGCTTTTATCGCTTTTTCTGCCAGAAACGCTACACTAAAGCATCGGACTGATTTTCAAGGTTAAATCAGTTTCTCTGGCCATTTGGCCTCTATATTTTTAGCTAATCACAACTGATTGAGGTGACCACGATGTCGCAATTGAATGTTGATCCACAAGAAATTGCCAAGTTTGAAGCATTTGCAGCTATATGGTGGGATCAGCATTCCGAGTTCCGCCCCTTGCACATGATTAATCCACTACGTTTAAACTGGATTGATGAACATGCGGGTGGCCTGAGCGGCAAGAAAATCCTCGATGTTGGTTGTGGCGGTGGCATTCTGGCCGAAAGCATGGCGCGTCGCGGTGCCGATGTACTGGGGATTGATATGGGTGCTGCGCCGCTGAATGTGGCGCGGATTCATGCCGAACAGGAAGGCGTGACCAATATCGAATATCGTCAGATCCCGGTTGAACAACTGGCCGATGAACAGGCTGGCCAATACGACATCGTGACCTGTATGGAAATGCTGGAGCACGTACCCGATCCGGCCTCGATCATTCAGGCCTGTCACAAGCTGGTCAAGCCAGGCGGCCATGTGTTCTTCTCGACCATTAACCGCAATCCAAAATCATATTTATTTGCCATTATTGGTGCAGAATATGTGCTGCGGATGCTGGCCAAAGGCACGCATGATTACAGCAAATTTATCAAGCCCTCCGAGCTGGCGCACGATATTCGCAATGCCGGCTTGAAACTCAAAGACATGACCGGTCTGCACTACAATCCGCTGACCAAACGCTACTGGCTGGCACCGAATGTCGATGTCAACTATATGGTCTATACCGTGAAAGATAGCGCAGCAGAGACCACAGCATGAAGGCCGTTCTGTTTGACCTCGATGGTACCCTGATTGATACCGCAGCCGATTTTATCCGGATTATCCAGCAGATGTGCCGTGAAGAAGGCCGGATGCCGGTCGAGCCCGAGCTGATCCGGACGCAGGTCTCCGAAGGCGCGCGCGCCATGGTGAAACTGGTCTATCCGGAACTGGAACTGGAAGATCCGGTATTTCTGCAACATCGTCAGCGCTTTCTGGACATGTACGGCGCAGACATTGCAGTCGATACCGATCTGTTTAAGGGCATGTATCCGTTACTGGAACAGCTGGAAGCACAGGATGTTCCCTGGGGCATCGTCACCAATAAACCACGCTGGCTCAGTGAATCTTTATTAAAAGCATTAAACCTGACCGAGCGCTGTGCCGTGCTGGTCTGTCCGGAAGATGTGACCCGTACCAAGCCCGACCCTGAACCGATGTATCTGGCTGCCAAGCAACTGGGGCTTGCGGCAGAAGACTGTATCTACATTGGCGATCATCCGCGCGATATTGATGCAGGACGCCATGCCAAAATGCCTACCATTCTGGCAGCTTACGGTTATTTACCACTGCAATACAAAGATGACTTAACAGCCTGGCAAGCCGACTATATAGTGAACACGGTGGCAGAATTACAACAGCTGATTCAGACCTTACTACGCAAACAGCAGACTGCAGTATCTTGAACGCTTAAAACTGAACAATAACAAATAAGGAGGTAGATAATGAAATATTCAGCCTATCAACCTCGCCCCGATCTGCTCAAGGATCGTATTATCCTGATCACAGGTGCGGGCGATGGCATTGGACGTGCGGCAGCAATCAGTTATGCCTTGCATGGTGCAACCGTGGTGCTGCATGGACGTACCCTGAATAAACTGGAAGTCATCTATGATGAAATTGAAAGTTTGGGTGCGCCGCAACCTGCCATCTTGCCGCTACAACTATCGAGTGCGTCAGAACGTGATTATGAGCTTTTGCTCGATACACTAGACCGTCAGTTTGGTCGTCTGGACGGCATTCTGCACAATGCCGGCATTTTAGGCGAACGGGTTCCCTTGGCGGATTATCCGGTCAACGTCTGGGATGATGTGATGGCAGTCAATCTGCGTACACCCTTTGTCATGACCCAAGCGCTGTTACCGTTATTATCCAAATCCGAACATGCTTCTGTGGTTTTTGCCAGCTCAGGTGTAGGCCGCGAAGCCCGCGAACGCTGGGGTGCGTATTCGGTTTCTAAAATTGCTATTGAAGCGGTAAGCCAGTTATTTGCCAAAGAGCAGGTACATCCGAATATCCGTTATAACTGCATCAATCCCGGGGCAACGCGGACTGCCATGCGCGCCAAGGCCTATCCCAATGAAGATCCAAAGACCCTGCCTACACCCGATTCCATTATGCCGGCTTATCTATATTTGATGGGTAATGACAGCCTGCATATGAATGGTCAGAGTATTGATGCACAGGATTAAAATCATCTTGGTTTAATATCAGCAAGTGCCTGCTGTTGCTGTCCCACAATTGCATTGAGTTGATTTTGGATACGCGAGTGTGACAGGAATGTCACACCTTAGCCATCACGACAAGGATGTTGGGTATGGCGAACAAAAGACTTTTGCCTACTTTGGGGCTGTCAAAAGTAGGATTTCGCCGACACAAGCCATTTAAATATTTGAAGAAAAGATGATGAGACAGCAATGCAGTAATCGCTGCCTTTTCATTTCCGTTTGAGCTTCGCACAGTGAATAAATCTTCCGCAGCCTGATACAGCCAGCCTTGAGTTCCCCTCAAATTACAGCATACTAAGCTCCAACAAATTTCACTCGAGTGCACCATGACTGAATTAAACAACATGACCGTAAGCAACCTGGAAGATGGCATGGTTTCACTGTTGATCGATCAACAGCCGATTTCAGAAAAATATGACACCAAGTTTGAAGCCAGTATTGTGGATGACATCAAGGCACTCGAAAATGGTCAGAAACTGAAATTATTCGATCAGTTTGTTTTTTCACATAGTGATCTGAATTTTGAACATGCGTATTATTATGTGACCGGAATTGAAAAATTAGACGATCGCTATCGTCTGGCCAAGCATTTTGTTTATCGCATTAAAATTGAAGGTCAACCCGAAATTGAGCATGTGATCAGCAATCAGGGGAAAGCCATGACTGCCGAAGATGTCCGTAGCTTTATTCAGGCACATGTACAAAAATCACTTAACGATTATACCGATCTGAATTACGCGTATTAAAAGCCACGCAATTTATATCTACGAGGGCACTTCTTAAAAAGTGCCTTTTTTAGCCTGTGTTTTATCAGCCTGACAATCAATCGATTTTTTATATCAAATTTATAAAATTATTCGGTTTTTCAAATAGATTGTTCTGAGCTATGCTTTTCTGATCCCGTATAGCTTAAATCAGGAACACAGCATGGCTGACCAAAAACGTAAAATTGACACCATTCGCCGCATCGAACATTTGCAGTTATCCGAGGCTCTCATTGTGGCACTCGATGATGCAGTTCAAGCTGAATCGGTGGCTGCAGCGATTCAGTCCTTGCAAGGTTTGACCGAGCAATGGAATTAATATCCAGAAAGTTTTTAGAATTTTCTGTGTTTTAAGCCGATCATATATCGTTTCGGTGTGACTTCAATGCTGTTTTTTTGAGCTAAATCATCGATTTTAGCTTGCATGTTTGCCCTCACTTTGATGAGATAAGAACCAGGCTCAGCCTGTCGGGTCATCGGACAAATGCGCAGCCTAAGCTCATGTAAAATCATGACATAATCATAATATCTCTGCATTTGTTATAAAACTGGTGCCTGTTCTTCACAGTTTCTCTGTAATCTTTCCGTATATTAGACACAGTAGAACATGAACAATTTAATGAGGGTTCAACATGAAAAAGGTTTTGGTGGCATTAGCGATCTCCTGCAGTACATTCATGCTGAGTCATGTTGCAATAGCCTCCCCTCATTTCAATGCTGAATCACAAATGGATAGCCGTCATGGGCATGGCAAGAAAGGCCGTGAATTCCGTGAAAATGATCAAGGGCAACATGATAAACGCCGTATGCGTGAAGAACGCGGGGTCAAACGCCTGCAACAGCTCAGATGGCAGCCTGGCTATGTCATGCCGCAGCATTATCGTGGCAATGGCTATAAAGTCGAATATAAAGAGCATAACCTGCCTCGACCAGATCGCAAACAGCAGTGGTATAAAATTAACAATGACTACATTCTGGTCAATTCTGAAAATAACAGCATTATCCGGATTGTGGGGGATTAATTCACCATCCTGTTCAAGCTCCGATCCTCGTATCGACTCAACCATGTTTGGGTCTTTTTTTATTTTCAGCAATTGAAAATTTTTGAACTAAAACTCCTGCTGATTTTCACACTTTTGGTTCAAGTGATTTATCTTCTAAATTTCTTCATGAATTTAACAATTTAACTAAATAGCCCTCACGCTTTCTATGTACTTATTCGCTAATTTAATCTCATCGAAATCAGATCTACATTTTAGGTGAGAGCCATGAAAAAAGTCCTAACTACAATTGCGTTATCCCTAAGTGCTTTGTTGGCTACTTCTGCAATGGCAGCACCACAGCATGACCCGCGTTATAACCATAATCCGCATAAACCGGCACCGCACTGGAATGCCAAAGACAGTAAAAAATGGAATGACGACCGTCGCTGGAATGATGACCGCCGCCATAACAACCGTATGGTTAATCCAAGCCGTGACTGGCGCGTAGGACAAAGCTTACCGCGTCAATACGATAACAAGCGTTTTGAAGTGAGTGATCGCGAAGCTCGCCGTTTACCGAATACCGGCCGTTTCCAGCAATGGTACAAAGTCAACAATGACTACGTTCTGGTCAATGAACGTAGCAATAGAATTGTACGAATCATCAATTAATTTTTCTCCATTGCTGCTCGTCTTGCAGACACCTGAAGTCCCCTTCAGGTGTTTTTTTATTTCTGCACTTCCACTTGCGTTTTTTTTCATTAGAATCAAAGCTGGATCTTCAATCATTGAAATAGGCACAGGCATGACTTCAGCAGAAACCTCACACAGCACAACATTGCAATATGTGCACTGGTTTCGCCATTCTGCGCCTTATATCAATGCGCACCGCAACAAAACCTTTGTAATCATGTTTGATGGTGAAGCGGTCTTAAATGACAATTTTCAACATATCATTCACGATATCGCCTTATTGCACTCTTTAGGCATTCGGCTGATTCTGGTACATGGTGCGCGTCCGCAAATTAACCAGAATCTGGCGCAGAGCCAGATCAGTACGCCCTTTCATCAGCAGCGCCGGGTAACCACACGTGAATCCTTAAGCTGTGTGATGAATGCGGTCGGTTCGATTCGTCTGCAAATTGAAGCCCTGCTGTCTATGGGACTGGCCAACTCACCGATGTATGGTGCCCGTATTGATACGGTTTCAGGAAATTTTGTGACGGCCAAACCTTATGGCATTCGTGATGGCATAGACTTTCAGCTCACTGGTGAAGTCCGCGCGGTCGATACCGATGCGATTCAGCGACATCTGGACAGCCATAATATTGTGGTGCTTGGCCCGACTGGTTATTCCACCACCGGCGAAGTTTTTAATCTATTGGCTGAAGAAGTTGCGACCAAAACTGCAATTCGACTGAAGGCAGATAAGCTGATTTTTCTGGGCAAGCAGCATGGTTTAATGGACAGTAACGGCCAGCTCAAACGCGAAGTCACCCCGCAACAGCTGGATGACTATATTCCGGCAGAACAAGATGAGCTTGAAAGAGGCTTGCAACTTAAGGCAGCACAAGAGGCCTCCATGAACGGCGTACATCGGGTGCACCTGATTTCCTATGCCTCTGATGGCGCCCTACTTGAAGAGCTGTTTACCCGTGATGGTTCCGGCACTTTGGTCACTGACGCACATTATGAAGAAGTGCGAATGGCAGATATTCAGGATGTCGGTGGCCTGATCGGCTTGCTGCGTCCATTAGAAGAAGAAGGGATTCTGGTCTATCGTTCCCGTGAACGTCTGGAAAATGAAATTAACCAGTTTGCCGTGATTGAACGGGATGGCATGATTCTGGCCTGTGCAGCCCTTTACCCGATTCCGACCACGGGCGATGAATTACGTTCTGCAGAAATTGCCTGTGTCGCAGTGCATCCAAGTTATCGCCAGTCCAATCGCGGTAGCCAGATCTTGCATTATCTTGAAGGAAAAGCCAAAAGCATGCAGATTCAGCAGCTGTTTATTTTAACCACGCGTACCGCGCACTGGTTTCTGGAACAGGGCTTTGAACCAGCTTCAGTCGATGACCTGCCGGATGCGCGTCAGGCATTTTATAATTATCAACGTAATTCAATCGTTTGTAAAAAGTCACTTTAAGGTGGCTTTTTCTTTGAGTGCCTTAGCTTAATTTCAGATAAAGATATCTGACAATTTAAATTTTAAAATGCCATTGCTGCTTTTTAGCTAAATATATCAGCAGATTGAATTTATAAAAATAAATATATATTTCATAAGCTTGATTAATTTTATTGGCAAATCTTCATTGTCATATAAATCACTTTTTCGCATAAGTTTTGCGTTTTTTTATTTATCTTTTTTCTTCATTAGAAATTCCTGAATAGTTATTTTTTTAGAAAAACAAAAACGATTAGCGTGTGTCTAGGTTTTATTCGCTAGTTTTCACTTTCGGGAGTTTTGCTTCATGCGCCAATCTAATGTTCAGTTTTTAGCAAAAACTGCAGTACTCGGTACTGCAGTGGCTGGCGTCATGATGCTTTCTGGCTGTTCAAAACAGGAAGATACCACCACCTTGAATATTGGTTTCCAAAAATACGGCGTACTGCCAATTTTAAAAGAACGCGGCACGCTAGAAGCCTCATTAAAAAAACAAGGCGTAAATGTGAAATGGGTGGAGTTTCCGGCTGGCCCACAGTTACTTGAAGGCCTGAATGTCGGCAGCGTGTCTTTTGGTGAAGCAGGTGAAGCACCCCCAATTTTTGCCCAGGCAGCGAACTCAAATCTGGTCTATGTCGCAAACCAGCCACCAGCGCCTAAAGCCGAAGCCCTAATTGTACCGAAAGACTCCCCGATTCAATCGATTCAGGATCTGAAAGGCAAACGTGTGGTCTTGAACAAAGGTTCCAACGTGCATTATTTACTGTTGAAAGTTCTTGAAGCCAACAATCTGAAACTCAGCGATATTGAAGTGATTTACCTGCCACCCTCTGATGCACGTGCAGCTTTTGAACGTGGTGCAGTGGACGCTTGGGTGATCTGGGATCCATTCTTTGCCGCTGCTGAACATCAAATTGGCGCGCGTGTGATTGCCACGGGTGAGAACATCGTGAGCAATCACCAATTTTATCTGGCAGATCGCAAGTTTGCAGAAAGCCGTCCTCAGGTGGTACAGGCAGTCGTCAATGAACTGAATCTGACCACGGACTGGGTTGCAAAAAACCAGGATGCAGCAGCCAAACTTCTGCAACAACCGACCGGTCTGGCCGTTGATGTCTTAAAAACCTCGATTTCCCGTATGGGCTTTGGCGTTAAACCCCTCACTCCTGACGTGATTCAAAAACAGCAACAGGTGGCAGATGCGTTTTATGCACAGCAGCTGATTCCACAAAAGCTGAATATTGATGCAGCGATTATTAAATAACAACAGAATAATTCGGGAATACAGATGCGTCATTTAAAAACGGTTTCCTACCTCAGTTTAGCCTTACGCAGCTTGGCTCTGACTGCTTGCCGGAAACAGAAGCCACAGCGAAGCACTGCTGCAGAACATACAGCACGGCAACAGGTTCAAAGCATTGCGATGAGTTTTCAGAAATCAGCCTTGAATCTGCTGGTAGCAAGCAATGACAAGCTGACCTGTTCCAGCGGGTTCAATTAATTCCTAATCACATTAGCGTCCAGCAACAGATTTGGTCGCCTACTACTCCACATTAATTTCTGAGCAATTTAATTTTAAGGATATCGAGCATGAAAATTTTCTGGTTTATCCCAACACATGGTGACAGTCGCTACTTGGGCACCAGCAAAGGTGCACGCCAAGTCGATCATGCCTATATGAAGCAGATTGCAGTTGCGGTCGATAACTTAGGTTATGAAGGTGTCCTGATTCCCACAGGTCGTTCATGTGAAGATCCTTGGTTAACAGCTGCCAGCCTGATTGATGCAACGAAAAAACTAAAATTCCTGGTGGCACTGCGTCCTGGGGTGACCACACCTGCGCTGGCGGCACGTATGGCTGCAACCTTTGACCGTTTATCCAATGGCCGGGTGCTGCTAAATCTGGTTACTGGTGGTGATGAGCAGGAGCTAAAAGGTGATGGCGTCTATGAAGATCACAAAACCCGCTATAAAACTGCCACTGAATACACCACCATCTGGCGTGAAATTCTGAAGCGTTCACATACTGGTGAAAGCTTCACTTTCCACGGCGAACGCTTAAGTGTCGATGATGCCAAACTCCTCTATCCACCTGTACAACAGCCACATCCGCCGCTCTGGTTCGGTGGTTCTTCAGATGATGCGGTTGAGCTGGCCACCGATCAGGTGGACACTTACCTGACCTGGGGTGAACCACCTGCTGCCGTGAAAGAAAAAATTGAAAATGTCCGTGCCAAGGCAGCCGCTAAGGGTCGTGAACTGAGCTACGGTATCCGCCTGCATGTGATTGTGCGTGAAACCAATGAACAGGCCTGGGCGGCAGCGGAAGAACTGATTCAATATGTCGATGATGCCACCATTGCAGCGGCTCAAGCCAAGTTTAAATCTATGGATTCGGTCGGTCAGCGTCGTATGGCTGAATTGCACAACGGCGACCGTAGCAAGCTGGAAGTATCGCCAAACCTTTGGGCCGGTGTAGGACTGGTGCGTGGTGGCGCAGGTACGGCACTGGTTGGTGACCCGGAAACTGTCGCAGCACGTATTCAGGAATATGCGGATTTAGGAATTGATACTTTCATTTTTTCTGGTTACCCGCATCTGGAAGAATCCATCCGTTTTGCTGAACTGGTGTTCCCATTCCTTCCACTGGAAACCCAGAAAAAATTGGCTCAACCGAACTTGACGGGTCCATTCGGTGAAATCGTAGCGAATAACTACACACCGGATGAGAACAAGCAGGCTGAGAAAATTCAGGAGTCTGTTTAATGTCGAAAGTCGTTTCCGTTGAAACCCTCTCAAAAAAGCAGGTTTCACGTGGAACAATTCTGGGGCGGCATTTGCTGCCCTGGCTGGTTCCAGTTGTATTGATTGCCATTTGGCAAATTGCTTCCAGCACAGGTCTACTGGAAAGCCGGATTTTGCCTGCACCCACTGCAGTAATTTTGGCCTTCTGGAATTTATTGCTCAGCGGCGAACTCCAGACTCATGTACAAGTCAGCGCAGGACGTGCCATCAGCGGCTTATTGGTCGGTGGTGGTTTAGGTCTGTTATTGGGTCTGTTAAATGGTTCATCCAAAATCGCCTCTACCCTGCTCGATACCACTTTGCAGATGATCCGCAACATTCCGGCGCTCGCGCTGATTCCATTGGTGATTCTCTGGTTCGGCATTGATGAATCCGCCAAACTGTTTTTAGTCGCGATCGGGGTATTTTTCCCGATTTATATCAATACCTATCACGGAATTCGCTCAGTCGATCCACAATTGATCGAGATGGGTAAAAGCTATGGCCTCACGCGTTGGCAGCTGTATAAAGAGATTATTCTCCCGGGAGCAATGCCTTCCATTTTAGTCGGGCTACGCTTTTCTCTAGGGCTGGTCTGGGTGCTTTTGATTGTTGCCGAAACGATTTCTGCCCAGTCCGGTATTGGCTATATGACCATGAATGCACGCGAATTCCTGCAAACGGATATCGTCCTGGTCGGTATTTTACTCTATGCCCTGCTCGGTAAACTGGCCGATGTGCTGGCAGTCGCCTTAGAACGATTCCTGCTGCGCTGGCATGCCGGCTATCAAAAATAAATTGAAATGAGGAGCATGTAATGACTGATCTGAGTTTAGGGCGTCATGTCAATGACCCGATTGCACCACCCGAGCAACCTGCGAAAGATATCAATCCGAATGCAGCCCTTGGTGCCGAAATCATTATTGAACAATTGCACAAATTTTATGGTTCAGTCAAAGTTCTGGAAGATCTGGATCTGCATATTCAACCGGGCGAATTTCTAGCGATTGTCGGTCGTAGTGGTTGTGGTAAAAGTACCCTTTTGCGCCTGATTGCTGATCTGGAAAAACAGAGTTATGGCGAAATCAAGTTTAAATCCGCACGGCATATCCGTGAAGGAATTACTGCAGATGATATTCGGGTGATGTTTCAAGACCCGCGCCTGCTGCCATGGCGTAGCATCGAACAGAATGTACAATTAGGCCTCGGCAAAGAGCAACATGCCAAAGCTTCACACATGCTGGAAAAAGTGGGCTTAAAAGAAAAAGCCGGGCTGTGGCCATCACAGTTGTCTGGCGGTCAACGTCAACGGACTGCCCTAGCACGTGCATTATCGCATCAGCCCCGTATTCTGCTGCTGGATGAACCACTCGGCGCCCTGGATGCCCTGACACGTCTGGAGATGCAAAACCTGATCGAACGCTTATGGACCGAGCAAGGCTTTACCGCGATTCTGGTGACTCATGATGTCAGTGAGGCAGTGCAACTGGCAGACCGGATTATCCTGCTGGATAAGGGTCATATTGCCAAAGAGTTTCGGGTTGGCTTGCCACGTCCACGGCAAAAAAGTCTGAAATTTGCAGAACTGGAACAGCAAGTCTTACAGGCAGTTTTGGCCACCTAAATATCCGATGAAGCCCAGAATAGGGGAGTTTTGGGTTTCATCTTCAAGCCAAGTCCTGAGCTGAATTTAAAACTGCAGGCTAATCTGGGTCATAAAAGCATTCATTTTCTGACTCTATTTCAAAATAAAAATATTTCAATAATTTAAGTATTTTCATAAACTTGCATTTTTTGCTCTGGCTTGATGCATTTAAGCCATTTTAAATATTGATCTAGAGAATAAATCATCATTATTCAAAAAATTAGCCATGGACTGTGTGCACAAATCTGATGATTTGCCGTACAATTGAGGATTCCCATTTTTTCATTGTTTTTTATATTTGCTAATGGAACAAAAAAAGAGTACTCAAAAACGCAACCAGCTGCTGAATGCTGCACTAGATGTATTTTCCCTGTACGGTTTTAATGGGGCAAGTCTAGATGAAATTGCACAGATTGCAGAAATGCATAAGTCGAATATTTTCTATTATTATGAAAATAAAGAAGCCCTCTATGTAGAGGTATTGACCACCGTTCTACAAAAATGGCTGGCGCCTTTACAAACCCTTGAGGCCGAACTTGAGCCTGAAGAAGCGATTACCAACTATTTAATGCAAAAAATTGAAGTATCGCGTACCCAGCCTAAAGCATCTCGTTTGTTTGCTTTAGAGGTGATCCAAGGCGCACCGCATATACTGGAAATTTTAAAAGGCCCGCTAAAGAAACTGGTGAAGCGTAAGGCCAAAGTCATTTCTAACTGGCAGGAACAGGGCAAGATTTCAGCAGATATCGATCCTGAATTGCTGATTCTGAATATTTGGGCCCTTACCCAGAACTATGCAGATTTTTCGACCCAGATGGAAATGGTGACAGGGAAAACCTTGCGTAACCGCAGTATGCAGCAACGCATTATCCAGCATACGGTCAATATGATGTTATACGGCGTGATTCCACGTACGGATAAATAAGCAAGCGCTTCTGATTGGCATACGACCATAGCTGCTATGGTCGCCGAGCAAACTTACCCTTCTCTCTTATTTTACCATTCGATATAAATCTAATAACTTTTTCGCACCCAGTAACAGGTTTTCTTCCCAGTCCAGATGCGCAGTCTCATTGGCCCCATCCGTAATATACTTGACTGAAATCAGGCGAACACCGAGCTTCTTACACACTTTTGCCAAGGCATAACCTTCCATATCGACCAGATGACATGGCACTTTCGCACTACCGGTTTCAAAACTGTCGCCTGTCCCGCAAATTCCTTTGGGTAAATGTTCAAAGAAAGCCTCCAGTTCAATCGCGGCAGGATAATCCTGATCCATGGGTGTTACGCCGACTTCAAAACCGAGTGGTGAAACATCCATATCACGCTGTACAAACTGACTGACTTCAATCAGGTCATGAGCATTAAAATGCGAGCTGCCGGCTGTACCCAAATTCAGCAAGGTTTTGCAGCCCGTTTTTTGAATCACCTCGAAGGCTTTAAAGGCTGCGTTCACTTTACCAATTCCGCTGTAATGCACATTTATGCCTTGAGCTTCAAACAAGCCTTTTGATTCATTGGGTAGCGCCATGATGAGTGCCAGATTGGACATTTGAAATACCTGATACAAAGAAAAATACAAAGAAAAGCGCTGACATTAGAAAGCAAAATTCGCTGAATGAAAAGCAGGAATGCGCTGATCGGATCCATTTAAAGCGTCGAAAAACAATCTGATTTGATATTCAGGAAAATGAATTTTCAAGAAAAATATTGCATAAAAACACAACAACAAGACGAAACGGCGAGATTATGGCAATATATAGCCTCTCGATATTTCCAAGCACTTGATTTGCCCATGCAGCTGCTCCGTCTAAATGCTTTAGCATCTCATTCTGAACTACCCAAAACGGCCTTGACGATCGGCAATTTTGACGGCGTGCATTTAGGTCATCAGGCGATGATCCGTCAGCTGCAACAGGTGGCTGAAGCACAGGGTTTAAAATCTGTTGTAATGATTTTTGAGCCGCAACCTCTTGAATATTTTAAGGGTTATGAAGCCCCACCGCGGATTTCATCCTTACGTGAAAAAGTCGAATACCTGACTGAACTCGGTGTGGACTATATTGCGGTGGCGAAATTCGATCATACTTTTCGCAGCCTGACCGCAGAAGCCTTTGCCGACATTTTAAAAGACAAACTCAATGCACAGCATCTGGTTTTAGGTGATGACTTTCACTTCGGTAAAAACCGTCAGGGCAATAGCGAATTCCTGCGCAATTATGGTTTCCAAGTCACCAATTTAAGCACCATTGCTTTAGAGGGTGAACGGGTCAGTTCAACCCGGATTCGTCAGACTTTACAAGCAGGCGATTTAGCCCTTGCTGCCAAATTACTCGGCCGGCCTTATAGTATTACCGGACGGGTGCAATACGGCGATCAGATTGGCCGAACCATTGATTTCCCAACCATTAATGTACGACTGAACCGGCATAAGCCCTGTCTGAATGGCATTTATGGGGTTGAAGTCATCTGTGAAACTGAATCCCTCAGGGATAAAGTAAAACATGATCATGCTACTAAAACAGGCATTGCGGGTTATGACCCCACTGCCCTGTTTGGTGCGGGTCATGTGGGAACACGCCCAGCCATCAAACAAGCCCATCCAGAATGGCGATTAGAAGTACATTTTCCGGATGTTTCTGCTAATCTGTATGGCCTGTTAATGCGGGTGACGTTCTTAAACTATTTACATGGCGAAAAGGACTATCCTTCGCTTGAAGCGCTAAAAGCCGGAATTGATGATGATGTCGAGAAACTGCTGGAGTTTCGTCGAAATCATCCTACATTTCCCTTTTAATATCCCATATTTTTATTGTAAAACGTGTCAGTAACATAACTGATTAGATTGGAAGACGACTTGCATGAGCGATAAGCAAACTCCTGAAAATGCAGTGGACTATAAAGCCACGCTAAACCTCCCAGGTACTGAATTTGCAATGAAAGCAAATTTGGCAGTACGTGAAGCGAAATGGTTAGAAGAGTGGTATGCCGACAACATTTATCAGCAGATTCGTGCGTCGCGTATTGGCAAGAAAAAATATGTACTTCATGACGGCCCTCCCTATGCAAATGGTCAAATCCATTTGGGTCATGCGGTCAATAAAGTATTAAAAGACATCATCATCAAAAGCCGCGTGATGGATGGTTTTGATGCACCCTATGTACCGGGCTGGGACTGTCACGGTCTGCCAATCGAACTCAAAGTTGAAGAAAAAGTCGGTAAAGTCGGCGTCAAGGTAGATGCCTCTACCTTCCGTAAAGCCTGCCGTGAATATGCCTACACCCAAGTTGAACTGCAAAAGAAAGACTTCGTGCGTATGGGTGTATTCGGTGATTGGAACAACCCTTACCTGACCATGAACTTCAAACAGGAAGCGGACATCGTACGTTCATTGGGTGCGATTGCCAAAGCCGGTCATATCGAGCCGGGTCTGAAACCGGTGAACTGGTGTCTGGACTGTGGTTCATCTTTGGCTGAAGCTGAAGTTGAATATGAAGATAAAAAATCAGATGCCATTGATGTCGGTTTTACGGTGGTTGATTTAGCGGATTTATCTGCACGTTTGGGTGTAACTGTTAGTGATTCAACAGACATCGTCATCTGGACCACCACGCCTTGGACACTACCTGCCAACCAGGCCGTTGCCGTACATGCCGAAATTGAGTATCAACTGGTTAAAGCACGTGGTGACGAAAAAGCAGCACAAAACTTTATCCTGGCCAAAGATCTGGTGGAATCTGCAACTGAGCGTTATGGTTTTACTTCATTCGAAGTAATTGCAGGCTTTAGCGGTAGCAAACTTGAACACCTTGTTCTGCAACATCCTTTAATTAGCGATCGTCAGGTACCGGTCATTTTGGGCGAGCACGTGATTGCCACCAGTGGTACCGGTGCAGTACATACGGCTCCGGGTCATGGTGTGGACGACTATAAAGTGGGCTTATTGTACAACTTGAAGGTTGACAATCCAGTCGGCGGAAATGGGGTATATTTACCGACTTCGCCACTGTTTGCGGGTGAGCACATTTATAAAGCCAATCCACAAATTATTGCGGCGCTGGGTGAAGCCAATAAGCTGTGGGCACATAAGCCAATCAAGCATAGCTACCCACATTGCTGGCGTCATAAAACCCCGATTATCTTCCGTGCCACACCACAATGGTTTATCAGCATGGATGCCAAAGGCCTGCGTCAGGGCGCGTTGAATGCGATTGAAAATGACATCCAATTCGTTCCAGATTGGGGTAAAAACCGAATTCAGGCCATGATCGAAGGTCGTCCGGACTGGTGTATTTCACGTCAACGTACTTGGGGCGTGCCAATTCCGTTCTTCGTACATAAAGACACCAATGAATTGCACCCACGTACACCTGAATTGATCGAAATCGTAGCAAAACTGATTGAACAAGAAGGCATTGATGGTTGGTACAACCGTGATGCATCTGAATTCATCGGTGCGGACGCGGAGCAATACAATGCTGTACGCGATACGCTAGACGTTTGGTTCGACTCTGGTACCACCCATTATGCGGTATTGCGTGAACGTGAAGACTTAACTGATCCTGCTGATTTGTATCTTGAAGGTTCAGACCAGCACCGTGGCTGGTTCCAGTCATCGTTATTGACCTCGATTGCCATCAATGAACGCGCACCGTATAAAGGCTTGCTGACTCACGGTTTCGTGGTCGATGAAAAAGGCCGCAAGATGTCGAAATCAATCGGTAATGTAATCACACCGCAAGACATCATTAAAGATATGGGTGCAGACGGCTTACGTTTCTGGATCGCCTCTGCGGATTACCGTTATGAAATGACCGCGGGTAAAGAAATCTTTAGCCGTGCATCCGATGGTTATCGTCGTATCCGTAACACCTTGCGTTTCTTGTTAGCGAACTTGAATGGCTTCAAACCTTCAACAGATGCATTACCAGTCGATCAGTTGATTGCACTGGATCAATACATCCTGCAACGTGCAGCGGAAGTTCA
Source organism: Acinetobacter sp. YH12208 (assembly GCF_013418055.1). Lineage (NCBI taxonomy): Bacteria > Pseudomonadati > Pseudomonadota > Gammaproteobacteria > Moraxellales > Moraxellaceae > Acinetobacter > Acinetobacter sp. YH12208. Next base: position 4,706 of record NZ_VPCT01000005.1, on the reverse strand, counting down.
GAAAACCGTTCAGCAAGCTTATGAAGATATGAACTTCCATATCGTGACCAGCGCATTAACTAACTTCTGTATCAACGACCTCGGTGGTTTCTACCTCGACATCATCAAAGACCGTCAATACACCACCAAAGCGGACTCAAAAGCGCGTCATTCTGCACAAACTGCGTTGTATCATTTGGTACAGGCCTTTGTGCGCTGGATGGCACCGATCCTGAGCTTTACTGCACAAGAAGCATGGCCACTGATTCCTGAGCAATCAGAGAAATATGTATTCACCACTGAATGGTATGACATTCCGGTCGCGTCTACAGCCAACGTGATTTCAGAAGCAGAATGGCAAACCCTGATTGCGGTGAAGTCGGCCGTGAACAAGTTTATTGAAACTGCACGTGGTGCCAAAACAGTCGGCTCGAACCTGTCGGCGAAAGTTGAACTGTGGGCAACTGCAGAACTGAAAACCGTACTTGACCGTCTCGATGATGAATTACGCTTCGTTCTGATTACCTCGCAAGTGATCGTGAACGAGTTTGAGGCTACACAAGGTGAAGCCTCAGATCTTGAAGGGCTTAACGTGAAAGTCTCTGCGGCAGATGGCGAGAAATGTGTACGCTGCTGGCATGTGCTTCCGGATGTAAATACACATAGCTCACATCCAGGACTCTGTGGCCGTTGTATTATTAACCTTCCTACAGGCCAAGGCGAAGAGAGAAAATATGCCTAATACCCAGACTAAAAAGGGCTTATTCCAGTTCTATCCACATAATTTATGGTGGATTGGGCTGGCCATTGTGGCGATCATTCTGGATCAATGGACCAAATGGATTGCAGTGACGAATCTGAACTATGCAGATCCTATCCCTGTGCTGCCCTTTTTAAATTGGACACTATTGCATAACTATGGCGCTGCCTTTAGTTTTCTGTCCGATGCGGGTGGTTGGCAACGTTATTTCTTTACTTCACTGGCAGGGATTGTGTCTGTGATCTTTGTTTTTTGGCTGATGCGTATGCCAAAAAACATGAAGGTTTTACCGCTAGCAATTGCCCTGATTTTGGGTGGTGCAATCGGTAATTTAATCGACCGGGTCAGTCTCGGCTATGTGGTCGATTTTATTCATGTGTATTACCAGAACAGCCACTTCCCTGCTTTCAATATCGCAGACAGTGCCATCACGCTTGGCACTATTCTGATGCTAATTGATACCTTTTTCTTAGAAAAATATCGAATTCAACGGGCGCAAGCACAACATGACTGATTTTATTCATCCTAATGAAGAAACCCGGGTTGCAGACGGCTCTAAGGTCGAGCTGCATTTTTCTGTCGCGATCGAAAATGGCGTAGAAATTGACAATACCCGTAGCCGTGAAGCCCCGGTCAGCCTCACGATTGGCGATGGTAATTTATTGCCAGGCTTTGAAAAAGCACTGTTTGGTTTACGTGCCGGTGACCGTCGTACTGTAAGTCTGCCTCCGGAAGATGCTTTTGGTCCGTGGAATCCGGAAAACATCCAGAAGTTCGATACGGTGAAGTTTGGAGAACGTCCGATCGAGGGTCACATGATCGAGTTTGAAGACAAAGCCAAGGCGACCTTGTATGGTGTGGTACGTTCAGTCAATGATGACATCACCGAAGTGGACTTTAACCATCCACTGGCAGGCAAGAACATCACCTTTGAAGTGGAAATCTTTAAAGTAACCCCTGCCGGTCAGCAAGGCCTAAAGTTGATGTAAAACATCTGCTAATCGCATGATTTTTAAAAGCTCCTTCGGGAGCTTTTTTATGCTCAGGATACAAATCATCTCTAGTCACCTCTCTGAAATCTGATTAATTTAATTGGATGATAAGAAACCCAGAAAGGAATAGGTATGAAAATTTATATTGTGGTCGGCAGTGTACGTGAGGGGCGTACCGCGCTTAAAGTAGCGCACTGGGTACTACAGGAAATTAAAAGCTATGGTTTTAGTACGCTTGAAATTGAAATTGTCGATTTAAAAGAATGGGCTCTTCCACTCTTTAGCGGTGCTCATCCGCCACTGACCGGGATCTATGATCAGCCCAAACAGCAAGACTGGGCAGACAAAATTGCGCGCGGCGATGCCTTTATTTTTATCACACCTGAATATAATCATGGCTACAGCCCTGCGCTAAAAAATGCGCTGGATTACCTTGCCAAGGAATGGCAAGGCAAACCGGCAGCCTATATTGGTTATGGTGTCACCAACGGTTCACGTTCAATAGACCAGATTCGTCAGGTCGGGACTCAACTTGGACTGATCGATACCAATGCCGTGATTGAAATCCGTGACATCTTCGCAAGAAATAAGGATTATTCGTTCCAGGGCAATGAATTTGATACTAAAAATCTAAAAGTAGTAGTAGATAAATTAATTCAGTATGTCAGTGCTTGAGACTTTAGCCGACAGCATCGTAGGTTTTCGCCTACAGCGACCGCTGCATATAGCGGCTATGTACTACGCTTAGTTAAGACTATAGTCACTACATAGACAGACAGGACGTCTGCAAAGCGATACGATAACAATAACAAGCGCAAATCAACAGGACGTTGACAGATTAGACAGGAGTCAGATCTGAGAAGCAAATCCAGAAAAGCCTCAACAGGATGTTGAGGCTTTTTTGTTTTTAAGCTTAGATCGTGATCTGTATGCATCAAAATATGATTTGCAAGAATAGTTATTTCCCCTAGACTTTTTATAATCTGCTGATACAGAGTAGGCTTAGTATTCAGGATCTGGCTAGTCAAAAATTTATCCTGATCAAGAGAAATATTCAGGTTGTATTCAATGATTCATTGAATAAAAATAATAATCATTCTTTCACTACTATTTTTGAAATTCACCTGTCAGCTTTGACCTACAATCGATGCAGTCAAATGCCCTATTGGGCTACACTACTTCGGGCTATATTCGAGTCATACCAAGACAGGCAGTCTTGTCAGAAAAATAAAAAGATTCACAAAGCAGGATGCTGATCGGTGTAACAGACATTATACCTTTGCCAGAATATGAAAAGGCCTTCACAGAATGTCGAGGCCTTTTTCTTTCATATCAGGATCATCTTTAAAAAAAATTTATTCAGATCGTCAGCAGATCATGAGCATTCTGCCTCGCTCGATATTTCATGTTCAAATGCAGCCTTTCAAACAAAGGATTAAGGTGCTGTCATTTTTAATAACTTGGCTTGCGTGCCATCCTGAATTATCCAAAGCGTACCATCACTGGCCTGAATCGCGCCACGAACCCGCTCCTTCATATCCACACGCTGGACTTCTTTGACCGGATTCTGTGTCGTATCCACAATCACAAGCGCCTTGGAAGACAAACCAGTCATGATCGCTTTATTTTTCCATTGTGGAAATACATTTCCTGTATAAAACAACAGATCTGAAGGAGAAATGACCGGCGTCCAATCCAGTGCTGGCGCTTCAAATTCCGGGCGGGTAGCATGGTCGGGAATGGGCTTGCCATCATAATGATCACCATTTGACACCACTGGATAACCATAATTTTTAGCTTTGATGATCTTATTCAGCTCATCCCCACCCTTCGGGCCCATTTCAATCACCCAGAACTGCCCCTGTGGATCAAAAGCCATGCCTAAAGGATTGCGGTGTCCAAGACTCCAGATCTGCTGGGCAATTTTACCCTGATTCATAAAAGGATTATCAGCAGGAATTGAACCGTCATCATTTAAACGAATAATTTTACCGGCATTGGACTGCATATCCTGTGCTGGAGTAAATTGCTGCCGTTCCCCTGAACCGATCCAGAGCTTACCATACGGTCCAAATACAATCCGGTGTGCATAATGTCCCTGCCCTGAAAATTTAGGGACTTGAGTCCAGATCCGTTCAATTTGAGTCAATTGAGGGGCAGTCTGGTTTAAATCCAGTTTGCCACGGATCACCACTGCGCCATAGCCACCCTGACCTTGTTCAGCATAGCTGAGATAGACCCACTGATTGTTTGCAAAGTCCGGATGTAAAGCGACTTCACCCAAGCCTCCTTGGCCACCATAGGCAACTTGAGGAATACCTTTAACTTCGACTTTCTGCTTGGTACGTGGATCAAAAAGTTGTAATTTTCCTTTACGTTCGGTAATCAGTAAACGGCCATTTTTGAGTGATGCAATTGCCCACGGCTCATTAAATTGTGCCACCTGTGCGATCTTATATTTTTGTACATTTGAGGCTGTAGCTTCAGATTTAGAAGATGAGGTGGAAGCCTCTTGAATACTGCCAGAAGATGAGTTATCGGCATGACAGGCAGTCAATGCCAAAGCACAACAACTGAGTAAAATTTTTATTTTAAATTGCGCTACCATCATTTTCTCCACGCTTCTTTCTTCTCTAAATTAATATTACAATATAGAAGTCTTCATAGAAATTCAGCATAGAAAAGTAAACAGATATGTTTGAGCAACAGCAGAGACTCGTTTTATAGTATTTGAATGGCTTTGATTTTACTTTTGGATCTAGGATTTAAATACCTGCCTCAATTTCATCTACTTATAATATTATCCCACACACAAAAAAACACCCCCTACTTATGCAGGGGGTGTTTCGAATAATGAGCTGGCGATGACTTACTCTCACATGGGTAACCCCACACTACCATCAGCGCAAAGAGGTTTCACTTCTGAGTTCGGGAAGGGATCAGGTGGTTCACTCTTGCTATTGTCGCCAGCACAA
>NZ_VPCT01000051.1:0-1079 GCF_013418055.1 Acinetobacter sp. YH12208 | reverse complement strand
GATTATGCAGTTACTTTAGCAACTACACCAGCACCCACTGTACGACCACCTTCACGGATCGCAAAACGTAGACCTGGGTCCATTGCGATTGGGTGGATTAGCTCTACTGACATCTCAACGTTGTCACCAGGCATAACCATTTCCACGCCTTCTTTAAGCGCGATCGCACCAGTTACGTCCGTAGTACGGAAGTAGAACTGTGGACGGTAACCGTTAAGGAATGGAGTGTGACGACCACCTTCTTCTTTAGAAAGTACGTATACTTCCGCATCGAATTTAGTGTGTGGCTTGATCGCACCTGGTTTAGTCAATACTTGACCACGTTGTACGTCTTCACGCTTAGTACCACGTAGAAGAACACCACAGTTCTCGCCTGCACGACCTTCGTCAAGCAATTTACGGAACATTTCAACACCAGTAACTGTAGTTACTTGAGTATCACGGATACCAACGATTTCAACTGATTCGCCTACTTTAACAATACCAGTCTCTACACGGCCAGTTACTACTGTACCACGACCAGAGATTGAGAATACGTCTTCAATTGGCATAAGGAATGGAAGGTCGATTGCACGTTCTGGCTCTGGAATGTAAGAGTCAAGTGCTTCAACCAGTGCAACAACAGCGTCTTCGCCATACTGACCAGCTTCACCGTTAAGTGCAGCAAGTGCAGAACCGCGGATCACTGGAGTGTCATCGCCCGGGAAGTCATAAGTAGAAAGAAGTTCACGAACTTCCATTTCAACCAGTTCAAGAAGCTCTTCGTCATCTACAAGGTCGCATTTGTTCAAGAATACAACGATGTAAGGTACACCTACCTGACGAGAAAGCAGGATGTGTTCACGAGTCTGTGGCATAGGACCATCAGTCGCAGCACATACAAGGATCGCGCCGTCCATCTGAGCAGCACCAGTAATCATGTTTTTAACATAATCGGCGTGGCCCGGGCAGTCTACGTGAGCGTAGTGACGAGTTGGAGAATCGTATTCTACGTGTGAAGTATTAATTGTAATACCACGTGCTTTTTCTTCTGGTGCAGAGTCGATTGCAGCGTAATCACGCGCTTCGCCACCGAATTT
>NZ_VPCT01000050.1:0-1309 GCF_013418055.1 Acinetobacter sp. YH12208 | reverse complement strand
TGAACCGTACCGGGTTTGTCGGAGAGTCAATATTCTGAGAGACTATTCCGATGAAAAAACCAAACTATACCCCCGAAATTAGAGAAAGAGCGGTTCAATTACTAATTGAATCTGAAAAAGATTATCCATCGAATTGGGCAGCAGTTTCCGCAATTGCTCCTAAAATTGGCTGTACTCCTGAAACACTACGTGTTTGGTATCAAAAATACTTAGATCAACAAAATCCAGCCAAAGTACAACAGGTATCTGACCAAGAAAAAATGAAGCAAATGGAACGTGAAATTAAAGAATTAAAACGTGCCAATGAAATTCTACGTAAAGCAGCTGCTTTTTTCGCCCAGGCGGAGCTCGACCGCCCACACAAATAATGGTGGATTTTATCCATCACAATAAAGATCGATATGGCGTTGAAGCGATTTGTAGAATTTTACCGATTGCAGCTTCGACCTATTATCGGGCTTTAGATCTCGTTGATAACCCAGAACATCGAGCGAAACGTGCTCTGCATGATTTACCTCATGCAGAGCAAATCAAACGTATTTGGAAAGAAAGTTCAGGTCGATATGGTGTACGTAAAGTTTGGCAACAATTGAAACGTGAGGGTTATGTTATTGCACGTTGTACAGTTGCTCGATTGATGCAAAAGCTAGATATACAAGGTGTTTGGCGTGGTAAGAACAAACAAACTACCCGCAGCCGAGATGATCAAAAACGGGCAAGTGATTTAGTGAAACGGAATTTTAGTGCTGATCGACCTGACCAATTATGGGTCAGTGACTTTACGTATATTCAAACCAATTCTGGCTGGGTCTACACCGCATTTATTATTGATGTGTTCTCACGAGCAATTGTTGGATGGAAAGTATCTACACGGATGAATACAGATATGGTGCTCGATGCATTGGAGCAAGCATTGCACGATCGAGGCATGCCAAAGAATGTAATTCATCATTCAGATAGAGGTGTTCAATATCTTTCTATTCGCTATACCAATCGTTTAGAAGCAGCAAATTTACGAGCATCAGTCGGTACAACGGGTGATTCATACGATAATGCTTTGGCTGAAACGGTGAATGGCTTATACAAAACAGAGGTGATTGAATATTTAAAAGCAGATTGGCAAGGTTTAGCAGATGTACAACTTGCGACATTAAATTGGGTAGATTGGTTCAACAAAAAGCGTGTACACGGTGCACTGGGTTATGTATCGCCTTTTGAGTTTGAAGCAATGTACTATGATAAGATTAATCCGTTAGGTCAGGTGGCCTAACTTAAATAAAAAAGTCTCCGACAAACCCGGTACGGTTCA